>SBAV01000522.1 GCA_005239965.1 Methylobacter tundripaludum | reverse complement strand
GATCAGGGCTATAACAGTTATTGGATCAATGAGTCCAATGACTGGATATATCCTTTGTTGCACAAAGCCCAGGCTGAGATGGAGAAATTAGTTTGCGATCTCAAAGGACTGACGGTAACGCCCTTGCAAGAACGGGCCCTGAATCAGGCCGCCCGGTCGATTTTGTTGGCACAAGCCTCGGATTGGCCGTTTATTATGAAGTCTGGCACCACTGTTGACTATGCTAAAAAGCGTATAATGGATTATTTGGCACGGTTTAATTATTTGCATGATGGACTTCGTAAAAACAGGCTTAACGAGCGTTATGTCAGCGCACTGGAAATCATGGACAATATTTTTCCCGATATTGATTTTCGGGATTTCTGTATTTCTGGCATCAGCGGGTAATCGAGTCAAGACCTGCATTAAAAAAATTTCAACTCCGGGTTATCCCTTCCTTTTTTATTTTCTTTCTGACCGTGATTTTATGTCAGCAACAAGAGCGTCCAAGCATGGAAAAAATTCAGCTACTTTATGTTGAAAACATTATCAGCAGGAAAAAAAAGCTTGTTCAGCAAGCTTTAACTTTTTTCATACTGGTAGAAAATATTAGCCACGACAAACAGGTTGATGTTGTTTGGCGGGGTGAAGATGGTATATGGCAGACACTGCCAGCAACCTATCACAGTACCCTGGATCATGAGCGGGAATACTGGTGTGCTCAAGCGAAGTTTCAGCTGACGGCCGATCATTCGTTACCGGGTAATATCGAGTTTGGCGTAAGGTATAAAACCTTGGCCAATGATTATTGGGATAACGGGGACGGTTTGAATTATGTCAGTCAGGCGGATTCTGGCATTAAGGTGGTGCATGATTTTCAGGTTTTGAATGTTACGTTTAATGACAAATTGGCTAATGGCCAAAAATTTGTGCCCGTTACCGTCGTTGTCAATCAGTCCCTGAAAGCCCAAAAAGTTACTGTTCACTGGACAACAAACAACTGGAAGACTGTTTACGAAACGCCGTGCCGGTTTAAAACAACTTATTGGGATGAAAAGTGGCGAAGCAATGCCAGAAATCCAAATCAGGATGGCGTGCAAATCTGGCAGGGATTGCTTAAGGTTAATCAGGCTTTCCAGTTGCAGTACTGTATTGCCTGCGAATGCCGTGATCAGGTGTTGTGGGATAACCAGTACGGTAAAAATTACTCAGTCAGCCGTAAGCCATTAACCGTCATGATCCTTAATTTACACTGCTATCAGGAAGAGCAGCAGGATGACAAGTTTTCTCAAATCGCTAAGGCAATTGACGACTTAGGTGTGGATGTGGTTTGTTTTCAGGAAGCGGCTGAACTTTGGAATAATGGTGAAGGCGACTGGAATTCAAATGCGGCAAAAATCATTAATGACCGCCTTGATAAACCTTATGCTATTCATGCGGACTGGTCGCATTTGGGTTTTGATAAATACCGGGAAGGCGTTGCCATTTTAAGCCGCTATCCGCTCGATGGAACAGAGGCCAGATATGTATCCGAGACCCATGATGCCTACAGTATTCACTCCAGGAAAGTGGTGATGGCGCAGGTGCAAGTCCCGTATATGGGATTGGTCAATATTTTTTCAGTCCATTTAAGTTGGTGGGA
Source organism: Methylobacter tundripaludum (assembly GCA_005239965.1). GTDB lineage: Bacteria > Pseudomonadota > Gammaproteobacteria > Methylococcales > Methylomonadaceae > Crenothrix. The sequence continues at coordinate 6,114 of SBAV01000522.1, read as the reverse complement.
AGATGGCTTTGCCAATCAATTTGAAAAGCTGTGTGACTGGGCTTCTGAAAAACACGGCAAACACGTTGCCGGCACCTTGTTGTGCGGCGATTTTAATATCAGTCCAGAGTCAAAAGGTTACCAGTTGGTGATGGATTCCAATGAATATGACGATCAATTCTTAGTTGCAAAATCACAGGATGTTGCCAAGAAAATTTTCCAGGTTAATGATCCTTACTGGCAACACCATCCGGCTGAAGCTTACCGTATCGATTATATTTTTATGCATAAAACCAGCGCATTAAAAGTGGCTTCAAGCAGGGTGTTATTTACAGATTATGATTATGGGAAAGTTTCCGATCATTGTGGCTATGTGATGACATTTGAGCCAAAATAAAAAAGATCGTATGTTTTTTGATTTAACTGACAAGGCAATCTATGCGCTATGCTGAACAATTTGCCACCCCTAAGCATGGAAATTTGGGTGGCTTTTTCCAAAGAGTGAATGATTTTAACGATAAATTCCACATCCGCTGGGGTAAGATAGATTTTGATGTGCATTACGGTATCCAGGCCAACCTAAAAGTGCTGCTGAAGGTTTACCGTGAGCACAGCGTGTGTGAAACTTATATTGTCGATACGGATGCCTATGATGTGCAATGGGACAGGCACAAGCGTTGCACACGGGACTTTTATATCCTGCCACACTCCAACCATTTTGGCCGGATCAACTGTATTAAGTTTTCCTATATTGTGCATTTGGATGAACATTCCATTCCTTCGCAGCAGGATTATATTTTCATGGAGGTTGATCAGGTACACAATGATGCGCCTCAATACCGGAACCTGACGTCCGAATGGTCTACGGATAATGGCTACCGGACTTATGAACTCAATGCCGGCGAATTGCAAGGCCATGTTGACTGGTATAACCATCATTTCGAATCGCTGAACCTTATTCCCAAATTTACCAAAGGCCAGCAACATCACCTGTTTCATCCCAAACGTTTTATTCATGACCATATCGACAAGGTCATCCGTAGCAAGCATGAAAATCCGGCGCGTTTTTGCACGATCAAGGTAAGCGTTGACTGTATTGATGATGCTGATTTTATTAATCATTTGATTCATGCACGGGAACAGGGGGTTTGGGTGCAGTGCATTGTCGACTGGCGCAAGATGACACTCACCAACAGTGAAAATTATGCCCGGCTGAAACGCTCCCGAATTGAATTACTGGGTGTTTTTTGCAGTCCCAAGCATCATTTGATTGAAGTTGAACCCGACATGCACACCAAATTCATTATTTTTAATGATGAGGATTGTATTCTGGGGTCATTCAATATCACTTTTGACCGCTGGTGGGCCAATTGGGAATCCGGCATGACCTTTCATTCCAAAGGGGTGTGCTGCCTACTGGACAATATCTTTCAAAGTCAGCGCGGTGCGGTCATTCAAAAATACGGCATCGATCCTTTAAGCCACTTTAATGTACTGTACACCTTTGGCAGGCATACCATGCTGAATGGCAAGGTTTATCTCCCGCACCAGGCTATTCTGGCCGAGATACACCGCGCCAGGCGCTCGATCAAAGCCTCGTTATTTTTAATCGGTGATCTTTTGGGCGATCATCATGACAGCGTGGTCAATGCCCTGATACAGGCGCAAAATCGCGGCGTTGATGTGCAACTTTTGTTTAATGGCCATTTGGCCAGGCAGGGGAGGATAGGGATAGAACGAACGATGGCTGAAGAGCTCAATCGTCCGCTGTTGCCGGCAATACAGCGGTTAAAGTCAGCAGGTGTTCCGGTTGGCTTGGTTTATGGACAGGATGATTTGCCGGTACCTTATTCGCCCATCCATTCAAAATATTGCGTTCTCGATGAATCGATTGTCATCGACGGTAGCTTTAACTGGTACAACACATCGGTTTTTTCTCACGACTTGATTGTTGTGGCTAATAATTATGAAGTGGCTCAGCCCTATCTTTACGAATTTGAACAAATCAAACGTTTGTTCAGGGTGTATTACTGATAAATGATAAGTAACTAAAAATTTTGTATAAAAAATTATCCGTCCTCATTATTTACCATGAAGGACACGAAGACCACGAAGAAAAACAGTTAACTTCGTGTCCTTTGTGCTCTTCGTGGTGAATAAAAATGTTAAAAGACTTCTGAACGACTACTTAGTGCTGAACGAGATTTATGACCGTTTGAAAATGATGCCTCCCAAAGGCGGTAACGTTAAGTTGATAGAATGCGGTTGATTCATCCAGGCTATCGGTTCTGATACGACCACGCCGTTGCCGGTGTTGCTGCCATAGTAATATTCGGAATCCGAGTTGAAAATTTCTTTATACACACCGTCTTCTGGGACGCCTATTCTGTAGTTGTGTCTAGGTACGGGTGTAAAATTAAGTACAACGGTCAGTTCTTCCTCGGCACTCTTGCGCCGGTAGCTGATGATAGATTGTTGGACATCGTGGCAATCAATCCACTCGAAGCCTTGGTATTCAAAATCGTGCGTAAAAAGTGCGGGGTGGCTTTTATAAAAATGATTCAGATCCTTTACCAATGTTTGTACGCCACGGTGATGCGGGTAATCCAGGACATACCAGTCAAGCGCCCGGCTGGAACTCCATTCGGTACCCTGCCCAAATTCGCAGCCCATGAACAAGAGCTTTTTACCAGGATACGTATACATAAAAGTATACAACAAGCGTAAATTAGCAAAACGTTGCCACATGTCCCCTGGCATTTTGTTGACCAGCGAACCTTTGCCATGCACGACTTCGTCATGGGAGAAGGGCAAGGTAAAGTTCTCAGTGAACGCATAAAGCATTCCAAAAGTGAGCTGATCGTGATGGTATTGGCGGTGGATAGGTTCCTGGCTCATATAAGACAGGACATCGTGCATCCAGCCCATATTCCATTTCATGGAAAACCCCAGGCCGCCTGTCCAGGTTGGTTTTGTCACTTGCGGCCAGGATGTTGATTCTTCGGCCATCATGACCGTGCCGGGGTGCTGGGCATGGGTAACGGTATTCAGTTCCCTTAGAAAATCGATAGCTTCCAGATTTTCATTGCCGCCGTACATGTTGGGGATCCAGTCGTTGGCTTCGCGCGAGTAATCCAAATACAGCATGGAAGCAACCGCATCAACCCTTAAACCGTCGAGATGAAATTCTTCCAGCCAAAATATAGCGCTGGAGAGCAGGAAGTTTTTAACCTCATTGCGCCCGTAGTTATAGATCAGTGTGCCCCAATCACGGTGCTCACCTTTACGCGGGTCTTCATGTTCATAAAGGGCGCTGCCATCGAAATTGGCCAGGGCAAAACTATCTTTTGGAAAATGTGCCGGCACCCAATCTAAAATGACGCCCAGGTTGTTTTGATGGCAGGTATCCACGAAAAAACGGAAGTCATCCGGTGTGCCGTGGCGGCTGGTCGGCGCAAAATAACCGGTTGTCTGATAGCCCCAGGAACCATCAAAGGGGTGTTCCGTAACCGGCAACAATTCAATGTGGGTAAAGCCCAGGTGTTTAACATACTCAACCAGTTCAATGGCCAACTCCCGGTAAGTCAGAAAATTACCTTGATGATCACGTCGCCATGAACCTAAATGCACTTCATAAATCGACATGGGCGCATGCAACCAGTCACGGCTGATGCGCTGGGCAAGCCATTGCTGGTCATGCCAAACATAGTTTTTTTCTTTGACAACAACTGAAGAGGTATTGGGGCGGAATTCAAATTGTTGCCCGTAAGGATCTGATTTCAGCAGAATTTGATTGTTGTTTCGGTTAAATATTTCAAACTTGTACAAACAGCCGACAGTTAAGCCTGGGATAAACAGTTCCCAAATACCACTGCCACCCAGGCTACGCATGGGGTTACAGCGGCCATCCCATTGATTAAAGTCACCGACAACACTGACTCTTCCTGAATTGGGTGCCCAAACTGCAAATAAAACCCCGTCAATACCATCGACAGTATGCAGGTGTCCACCTAGTTTTTGATAAATATGCCAATGCTTGCCTTCACCAAACAGGTATTGGTCAAATTCCGGTAACTGAACACCAAAATCATAAGGATCATAATTTTCATGGTCATATCCACTTTTATCGGTCCAGGACAGTTTATAATGTCGCGGCAATTCGCCGATTTTAGCCGTATGGACAAAAAAGTCAGTACCGATAACACGTTTTAAAGCGACATTACTGTCACTCAATCGAACTGTTTCTGCGTAGGGTAAGTAAGCCCTGATTTCAATATGGCCCTCTACCGGATGACGGCCTAAAACTGAAAAGGGGTCATGGTGCTTGGCTTCCATGATTTTTATAAAACCGGAATCAAGCGTCTCTATTGTTATAGAATTTTGCAAATCAGTTTCCTGTTGTGGCTGAGGCGTAACGGAATTTTTCAGACTGTTCTCTGTGTCTGTGGCAGCTTTTTTAGGCGTTTTAGCTGTTTTTAACGGGGGTTCTGATAAAGCCGTCGCTGCAGAATCGATAACGTCCGGAACTACAGGCGCAGTAGTAACCTTGGCGGTTTTTTTGGTTTTAGGCTTTACTTCCGGGGTTAACGCATTAACTTTCTCGGAAGCTGTCGAATTATTTGTTTTTTTTGTACGTTTTTGCACTTGTAAGAGTCTCGCTGTAGTATAGAATAATCGCTGTACCGATATTACCAAACACCACACTAGAAGTGAATCTATTCCATCAGGAGATCAAGCATGTCAATGTCGAATAATCAAAATATTCATCAGCTCACCCGAAATACCATTGCGTTAATCTTGGCTGGAGGACGTGGTTCACGGTTAATGAACATGACAGATTGGCGTGCAAAACCTGCGGTGCCTTTTGGCGGGAAATTCCGTATTATTGATTTTCCCTTGTCCAACTGTGTTAATTCCGGCATACGTAAAATTGGAATTTTAACACAATACAAAGCCCACTCATTAATTCTACATATTCAACAGGGCTGGGGATTTTTACGGGGCGAATTTGGCGAATATGTGGAACTGTTCCCTGCCCAGCAACGGCATGACGAAGATTCCTGGTACAAAGGCACTGCCGATGCGGTTTTTCAAAATATTGACATCCTGCGCACGCGCAGTCCCAAGCATATTTTGATTCTGGCCGGCGACCATATTTACAAAATGGACTACGGCGCCATGCTGGCCGACCATGTTGAAAAAAATGCTGATTTGACCATTGGTTGCCTTGAAGTATCCCTGGAAGATGCAACAGCCTTCGGTGTTATGGATGTTGACGCCAACCGCCGTGTCAAAGCCTTTGTAGAAAAGCCCGCCAATCCGCCGGTTATGCCGGGCCGCACGGATACGGCGCTTGCTTCCATGGGCATCTATATTTTTAATGCCGATTTTTTGTATGAACAACTGATTAAGGATGCCGACACCAAAGGCACAAGCCATGATTTCGGCAAGGATATTATTCCCTCGGTTATCCATAAATACGTGGTAAATGCTTATCCATTTTTGGATTTGCAAAGTGGTGAGCAAAGTTACTGGCGTGATGTGGGTACCATCGATGCTTACTGGTCGGCGAATATGGAATTGATTGGCGTTAACCCAAGTTTAAATTTGTATGACAAAACCTGGCCTATCTGGACGTATCAGGAACAAAATCCCCCTGCCAAATTTGTTTTCGATGATGATGACAGGCGCGGCGAAGCAGTTGACTCTATGGTGTCCGGTGGCTGTATTGTTTCGGGTGCCAAGGTTCGGCATTCCTTGCTGTTTTCCAATGTCCGCGTCAATTCGTTCTCCATTTTGCAGGATACCATTGTATTGCCGCAAGTGACCATTGGGCGTCATTGCCGCATCACCAAAGCCATTATTGAAAAAAGCTGTGAAGTGCCGGAAGGCACCATCATTGGTGAAAACAGAGCGGATGATGAAAAAAGATTCCATGTCAGTCCAGGCGGTGTTGTTTTGGTTACCCCTGATATGCTGGGACAAAAATTACGCTATGTCAGATAAAAAAACACTGCCATCTGCAAAGTTAGTTAGTATCTGATGTTACGCACCCGCCACTAAAAAATGTGTATTATTTCCCAATGGAAAAAGAAAAATTAGATTTATACACAGACTTTTTGATCTGCAACAGCG
>SBAV01000316.1 GCA_005239965.1 Methylobacter tundripaludum | reverse complement strand
AGCCGCAATCACGCCAGGAGTTTAAGCACAAAAGTGAAAAATTGTTGGCGGAAATAATCGATAAAATTAATTTATTATCCGAAAGCATCCGCACCAGTTATAAACGACCGGTATTATTTATTTTTGAAGATGCCGATAAAATTGACATCAAAAACGCCAAAGAAATCTTCTATCAACACAGCACGACCCTGGTGAATATTCGGGCTTCCGCGATTTATGTGATTGATATTAGCCTACGGTATAACCCTGATTTTAGTGTTACGAAAGCCAGTTTCTCAGAATGCCTATGTTTGCCCAATATCAAGTTGTTAACCAAAGATAATCAGCCGACTGGGGGCAATCAGGTATTAGAAAAGATTATTGATTGCCGTGCTGAAACCATGTTGTTCGCTAAAGACGCCAAGGAGTGTTTGATTAATGCCAGTGGGGGTTTAATTCGGACTTTAATTAGCCTAATACAAAGTGCTGCATCGAGGGCCATTATTGAAAAAAGCACTATTATCAATAAAACGCACGTTGAACATGCCATGAATCGCCAAAAAGGTGATTTTATTGCCATGTTGGCCAGTAAGGATTATCCGCTGCTGTTTGACCGACACCAAGACAAGCAGTTGATCAGTGATGACGACACGCAAACCTTATTGCAATCGCTGGCTTTATTGGAATATGACAACGGTGAATTATGGTGTGATGTACACCCTATTATTCTGTCCGAAGTGCAAAAGCGTGTTCAGCCGGTTTCATAAGCTGTTATGAACGATTTTCCAGAGGAAATCGAAAACGAATTTAAAGAAATGGCGTTTGTACTGGAGAATGCAGAACGCGGTTGCTGGGTGTTTGCTGTTTATAATCAGGCCAGCGCCAGAGCGCAGATTATTGGGCGTTTACAAACGGAATTAAAGCTTCCTTTTTTTACATGGCGTTACAGTGATAGTACGCCTTACCCCATTGATTATTTACGTGATTTATCCGAAGAACAAAAACAGCAGAGGGCGCTAGTTTCATTTATTAATACGACTGAGGGCGGCGATAAAACCATTAAATCGCTGGATTTTAACCGTGAGAAATTTGCAGAATATCCACACAGTTTGATTTTTTGGGTAACTGAAAATGATCGGGGCGAAATAGCCAGAAAAGCCGGGCATTTTTGGGCGCAACGCCGAGCGTCGTTTAATTTTTCTAAATTAGTATTATCGCAGTCGGATCAAATTCAATCTTATGGCATGGGGGAATGGCTAAATAATCTTTTGAATATCGATAATTACCAGGAGGCATTACGGCAATTGGATTTTTATCAGAAATTATTAACGGAATACGAAACAGTAGGGGAGTCTACACAAAGTACTCAGCAAGTTATTGCTGAAATTGCCGATAAGATAAGTTATTTGCTGTATTACTTAGGACGTTATTCGGAAGCGATTGGTTATTGTCAAAAAGCATTGAGTTTTTATCGAGCGTTGTTGGGTGAAAATGATTATTCGACTGTTGCCGCTAGTAATAATCTTGTTTTGATACATCTCCTGAATGGTCAATATAATGAGGCAAAACCACAATTACCAAAAGTCTTGTCTATGGCAAATTTTACACCTGCATCTGCTAAAGCTACAATTTTAAACAATTTAGTAGCTTTTTACTATTGCGAAGGTAATTATGAGGCCGCCGAGTCTTTGTGCAAAAAAACCTTGAAATTTGAAGAGGAAGTTTTGGGAAAAGACTGTTCTGAATTGGGTATTAGTTTGAACAGCTTAGCTTTCCTTTATCAAAAGCAAGGCAAGTATGCGGAAGCGAAATCTTTGTATCAAGGCAGTTTGGCTATTTTGGAAAAAAACTTGGGCAAAGACCATTCGACTGTTGCCGCTACTTTAAACAATTTTGCCTCCCTTTATGATGCCGAAGCTGACTACGCGCAAGCCGAGTTCTTGTACCAACGCAGTTTGGCTATACGGGAAAAAGCTTTGGGCAAAGAGCATCCTGATGTGGCCAGTAGTTTAAAGGACTTAGCGGCTCTTTATTACGCCCAGGGCAAATATGGCCAAGCCGAATCTTTGTACAAAAGAAGTTTAGCGATTTTTGAAAAAGCACTAGGCGTAGAACACCCCAATACAAAACAAGTTAAAGCAAACTATGAACAGCTTTTAGCGGAAAAAGTGGAAGTTCTTCTTGAAAACAATAGTAAAATCAAAAGCAACAATCAATAAAATGCGTAATAATAAGCGCCTACGATAACTAACATCAATAATCAAAATATCGAGCGTCTGTTATGAACACTTCAGATATATTGCCTTCCAGCGATATTTTTTCTTCCGCTTTTTTGGTGAACAATGTCGGCGCACCCTTTGTTATAGGGTTGGCGGTCGGCTATTTCGCAAAAAAAATGCTGCGCACAGCCCTGTTTCTTGCTGGTGCAGCCATTGTGGTGCTGTTTATTGCCGAATATTATGGCATCACCAGCATCAACGATATCCACTTGCAAAATGCGGCAAGTGCTGCGGCCAATGCGGCTAAAAATTCCGGTAGCTATTTAATAAACCGGCTGTCACACGTTACCGCCAAAGGCATCAGTGCCGTCGGTGGTTTCTACATTGGTTTCAAGATGGGTTAATTGTAGACATTAACAAAAACGGCATCCGAAGATGCCGTCATTGTAGTTTTTAATGCGTCAAGTTATTCAACAACCACGCTGATTTTCTTGGGTTTTACCGCTTCCCGCTTAGGAATCACAATGTCCAGCACACCATGTTTGGATGTGGCGCTGATGGCATCGTTATCCGCAGTATCAGGCAGGCTAAAGCGGCGATAGAATGAACCATAAATACGTTCAACGCGCTTATAGTTGTCTTTTTCAGTTTTGGCTTCGGTATTTTTTTCACCCTTAATCGTCAAAACGCCGTTTTCCATACTGATATCAATATCTTCTGGATTAACACCGGGAATATCGGCATGAATCACAAAGCGGTTATCCTCTTCCTTAATATCCACAGCGGGTGCCCATTCGGCGGTAGCGATGCGGCCACTGCCTTCGTCGCCTTCCCGAAAGCGGTCAAGTTCGCGTTGTAATTGTGTCAAAACATTAAAAGGTTCGTAACGTGTAATAGCCATATTGGTCTCCTAGGATGTGGGCATCCAAAAAAATGATTAATGCAAGTAACGACTGTCGTTGCAAACAAATATTGGGATGGCTTGATTTTTTTTCAAGGGATAAAATAATTTCCAGAGAGTTCGAAATCAATGGCTGTTGTTCTATACTTTGCATCACCGCTATTTAAGGACGGTCTCACGCCTGATCAATTATGCCGAACTCAGGGATAATGCTGTCCAGAGACGTTCCATCATTTAGCGATACCATAACCGTGTTTCTTCTGACGATTAAAAAATCATGAACAGTTTTTGGGTTAAAACAAACAACGGCACAAGCCATTATTTTTATGGGCTTGTGCGCTTTATTGTGTTTACTTTGGTAGTAGCGCTGTTTTCAGGATGTGCCGGTTCGCCGGAAATAAAACCACAGATTGTGCGGCCGTCACAGTCGCCTGTTATTGATTATGCTTTGAGTTTGCAAGGTGTGCCTTATCGGTATGGCAAATCTTCACCGGAAGAGGGCTTTGATTGCAGCGGCTTCGTTCAGCATGTTTACAAACGCTATGGTGTAACATTGCCACGCACGGCACAGGATATGGCTTTAGCGTTGCCGGCAATTCCAAAATATGCGTTGAGTTCGGGAGATTTGGTTTTTTTTAATACCACCGGTAGACCTTATTCTCATGTCGGTATTTTTATTAAAGATGATAAATTCATACATGCATCCAGTCGACGGACAGGTAAAGTGCTGGTGTCCAGTCTGAGTAGTAGCTACTGGCAAAAACACTTTACGGGTGTGCGTCGTCCTTAACCAGGTAAGGACTGTTTGTCATGGCTGCTATCTTTGTGCGGTAGAATGCTGCGAGGAATAAAGTAAGTAAGTAACCAAAAGTTTTGTAACAAAATGAAAAAATTATCTGTCCCCATTATTCACCACGAAGGACACGAAAACCACGAAGAAAAACAGTTAACTTCGTGTCCTTAGTGCTCTTCGTGGTGAATAAAAATGTTCAAATATTTTTGAACGACTACTTAACTCGCAAAAAATACTCCAAACTAAATTTTATTGAACGCAACCTCCAAAAGCAGCAGTAGAAGAAATGGACTTTGATCTAAAGTTTATTTCAAAGCTTCAATCAATTTGATAATGTCACTGCTGCGCTCATCAACCCGCACAAAACGAAAAGAACAGCCCTGAACATTTTTAACGGTATTTCTATTAATATTGGCACCCACCAATGATAGAACTATCGGATTAAGAAAATTCATCATCTTGGCAATGATACTCCGTGAACTGAGCACATGTTCCAGTAGCAAAACTTTACCGCCAGGTTTGCAGACACGGTGCAGCTCCTTCAAGCCTTTAGCAGGCGATGGCACCGAACAAAACACAAAAGAACCCACCACCGTATCAAAACTGTTGTCGGCAAATTGCAAAAACTCAATGTCCATAAGATGCAGGTCAACTTCTATATCTCGCGCCCCTTTTTTGCGGTTGGCCTGCGCCAACATGGCGGGGCTAAAATCAATGGCGGTAACCCTGGCATTTTTGGGGTAGTACGCAAAGTTTTTGCCGGTACCTACACCCACTTCCAAAATGTGATAACCGTCGGCTTTTTCCCATAATTTCTCGCGCCAGTGCTTAAAAAACAATCCTTCCATGATAGCTTCCAGACCCTCATAAAAGGGCGCTATCCGATTGTATTTTTTTACGATTGCGGCGTTATCAGGTTTCATTAGGTTTAGGTTACTCTATATCATCAGCGGCTTTACTGCGCCCGATACCTAAAGATTCGGCAAGCATCAGGCCAACGCCCAGCACAATGGCAGAATCGGCAATATTAAACGCCGGCCAATGCCAATCCTGATAATAAACGTCCAGAAAATCGATCACATAGCCATAAGCCAGTCGATCGATTAGATTACCGATAGCGCCGCCCAACACTAAAGACAATGCTATCGCCAGTAATGTTTCATGGGATTTTAACCGAGCCAGCCAGATTGTCATCACGATACTAATCACCAAGGCCAACCCGGCAAAAAACCAGCGTTGCCAGCCACCGGCATCACTTAAAAAGCTGAAAGCCGCGCCGGTATTGTGCATGTAAGTCAGATTAAAATATGGCGTTATCGGAATGGATTGGTAAAGCTGCATAGCACCAGCCACGGTCAGTTTGCTGGCTTGATCTAAAACCAGCGCCAACAATGATAGCCACAACCATTTCAGCTTATTCAAGTTAAGCATAACGTCTCTTCTCCCCATTACCCGCCACATTTTCGACACAACGGCCGCACAATCCAGGGTGTTCGACATGAGCGCCAACATCAGGGCGTTGATGCCAGCAGCGTACGCATTTTGCGTGTTCAGAGACTGTCACCTTGACTTTTAAGCCATCGATTTCAGTTACAACGGCATCCTCTGGCGCAGAATGCTCAGGTAATGCTTTCACATCGGACGTGATAAACACAAAACGCAATTCATCGCCTAATCGCTTGAGATCGGTAAACAACTCGTCGTTACAGTACAATTCCAGCTCAGCATTCAGGGAAGAACCGATAGCACCTTGTGCACGGACTTTTTCCAGTTCTTTACTGACTGCTGTTCTTACTGCCATTAATTTTTGCCAGAATCCGCTGTTTAATTCGGTATGGGCATCGAGCGGCACCAAACCCTGATACCAGGTCTCCAGAAATACCGACTCACTGCGCTGTCCCGGCATAAACTGCCAGATTTCATCGGCGGTATAACTGACAATCGGTGCCAACCAGCGTGTCAGGGCTTCCAGAACATGGTACATGGCGGTTTGTGCAGATCGCCGTGCCAAACCATCGGCTTTGGCGGTGTATTGGCGATCCTTGATAATATCCAGATAAAAACCACCCAAATCGATGACGCAAAAATGATGTATTTTTTGATAAATCACTTGAAATTGATATGTTTCGTAAGCGGTTTTGATGTCTTCTTGTAACGCTAACGTTCTATCGATGACCCAACGGTCCAAGGCCAATAAATTGCTTGTATCTACCAAATGCAGGGCTGGATCAAATTCATTCAGATTGGATAACAGAAAACGTGCGGTATTGCGCAAACGCCGGTAGCCATCGGATGTACGATTAAGAATTTCATTGGAAACCGACATTTCGCCGCGATAGTCGGTAGAGGCAACCCATAAGCGCAAGACATCCGCCCCCAAATCTTTGACCACGGATTGCGGTGCAACCACATTGCCTTTGGATTTGGACATCTTTTTACCTGCGGCATCGACAGTAAAGCCGTGCGTCAGCACAGCCTTGTACGGTGCAACATCATTCATTGCCACCGAGGCCAAGAGTGATGACTGAAACCAGCCACGATGCTGATCGGATCCTTCCAGATACAAATCAGCGGGAAAAGACAGTTGTTCGCGCTTTTCCAGCACGCAGGCATGGGTGACACCGGAATCGAACCACACATCCAGGGTGTCGGAAAGCTTGTCGTAGTGCGCTGCTTCATCGCCGAGCAGCTCCTGCTTGTCCAATTCAAACCACGCTTCTATGCCTTTTTGTTCGATGCGCTGCGCCACCTGTTCTGTCAGTTCGGCAGTGCGTGGGTGCAATTCACCGGTTTCCTTATGGATAAAAAACGTGATCGGTACACCCCATGTGCGCTGCCTGGAAATACACCAGTCAGGCCGTCCTTCCACCATGCTTTCTATACGGGCTTGCCCCCATTCGGGAAACCAGGTGACTTGCTTGATTTCGGCCAAGGCCAGTTCGCGCAGGCGGTTTTTATTCATGGCGATAAACCACTGCGGCGTCGCCCTGAAAATAATCGGCGTCTTATGCCGCCAACAATGTGGATAGCTGTGGGAAATCGCTTCGTGATGCAATAAACGGCCTTTCTTTTCCAGTACTTCCAGGACCTTGGCGTTGGCGTTAAATACATGCTGGCCAGCAAACAGCTCAGTATTCGGTAAAAAAACGCCATCGCCGCCCACCGGGTTGTCTACTGGCAGACCGTATCTTAAGCCGACAATATAGTCGTCCTGGCCATGGCCGGGCGCAGTATGCACCGCGCCGGTACCAGCCTCGGTCGTGACATGGTCGCCCAGGACAATCGGCACTTGCCGAGCATAAAAAGGGTGCTGTAACAGTTGGTTTTCCAGGGCGCTGCCTTTGCAGTAAGCAATGACATGATAGTTGTCGATGTCGTAGCGTAACATGGCATCTTTAAGTAAAGCTTCGGCCAGCACCAAACGCTCTTGCTTGCCATCTTTTTCATATTGAACTACGGCATATTCCAGATCAGGATTCAGCGCCACGCCTTGGTTGGCGGGTAGTGTCCACGGTGTGGTTGTCCAGATCACCACTGATAATTCACCATGACCCTCATGTTCAGGTACATGATGGCACTGCGCCATAAATTGATGTTCATCAACAACCTGAAAGCGCACATCAATGGCAGGCGAGTGCTTGTCTTCATACTCAACTTCCGCTTCAGCAAGCGCGGAACCACAATCAGTACACCAATGCACCGGTTTAGCGCCTTGGGTGATATGCTGTTTTTCGCTGATTTTGCCGAGCGAGCGCACAATATTGGCTTCGAAGGTAAAATCCATGGTTAGGTACGGGTTGTCCCATTCACCCAAAATACCCAAACGAATAAAGGCTTCTTTTTGCAGGTTGACCTGCTTGTTGGCGTACTCTCGGCAGGCTTTGCGAAATTCGGCTGCGGACACTTTAACGCCGGCTTTACCAATTTTTTTCTCGACCATTAATTCAATCGGCAGGCCATGGCAATCCCAACCTGGCACATAAGGCGCATCAAATCCGCCCAGGTTTTTTGATTTGACGATAATATCTTTTAGGATTTTATTGACCGCATGGCCAATGTGAATTTCGCCATTGGCATAAGGGGGGCCATCGTGCAGAATAAATTTGGTTTGGCCTGCAAATTTTGCCCGAATTTTGGGGTAAAGGTTGATGTCCTGCCATCTTTTCAATCGTTCGGGTTCGCGTTGCGCCAGGTTGGCTTTCATAGGGAACGCTGTATTCGGCAAATTCAGTGTCTTTTTGTAATCTATTGTCATCAACTCATACTCTTCGCAAAAATTTTTTTAGTCTCGGCCACGTCTATTTTAATCTGGGCTTGCAGTTGTTCCAGGGACTGAAAGCGTAGTTCATCACGGATTTTTTGTTTGAAATGCACCTCGATATAGCGCCCGTAAATATCCCTGTCAAAACCGAACAAATGTGTTTCCAGGATAACTTCGGCACTGCCGTCAATAGTTGGCCGGGTGCCTACATTGGCAATCCCGGCAAGCTCCAAATCATCAATCCCGGTCACGGTAACGGCGAACACACCGTGTATGGGTGAAATTTTCCTGAACATTTTGATATTCGCAGTGGGAAAGCCAATAGTGCGACCGCGTTTCTCCCCGTGCGCAACTCGTCCGCATACCGAATAACAACGCCCCAGGAGTTGTTCTGCCTGGGTTAGCTTGCCTTCACCTAAAACGTCCCTAATCAGCGTGCTGCTGACTCTAAGGCCTTGAGAAAGATACGAACCGGTATCTTCAACACTAAACCCATAAAGCAGCCCTTTGTCTTCGAGCATGGCAAAATTGCCACACCGGGCTTTGCCAAAGTGGAAATCATCGCCAACAACCAAATGCTTAACGTTCAGTTTTTTTACCAGAATACCTTCTACAAATTGTGCGGCATCAAGGTTGGCAAAGCGTTCGTTAAAATGCACAATCAACAGGTCATCAACCGGCAATTGAGTGAACTGAATCACTTTTTCACGTAAGCGTGTCAGACGGGGCGGCGTATTGTCTTTTAGAAAATATTCCAAAGGCTGTGGCTCAAAAATCATCACTACAACCGGTAAACCCAGAGCATCACCGCGTTCCGCTAATTTTTCTATAATGGCTCTGTGGCCCAAGTGTAAACCATCAAAATTGCCAATTGTCAGTACGCAACCGTTCTGGAACGATTCCAGATGGTGCAGGCCTCTAATTATTCGCATGTCATCTTAAAGTAACAAATTTTTCACATTCTACCATGCGACACGCTCAAATGCCGTAACCTTAAGCCAGTTAATACCAGTGTTGCACCGTAAGTGATAATGCCGATACTGACCCACAGAACCAAATTTAATACGCGCTCACCCGAACTCCATTGGTGCCACCATTCCGGCTTAACCCAAGTGTACAACACGGAGGACATCGCCAGGCAGGCCAAAGCAATACGGGTAAAAAACAGGAGCCAGCCCGCAGAAGGCTGATAGACCTGCTGCTTGAGCAGCGTGTTCAGCAACAAGCCAACATTAAAGAACGCGCCCAGTGACGTTGCCAACGCCAATCCGGCATGATTTAAGGGAATAGCCAACACATTCAGCGCAAGGCTGACGAGCATGGCATAGATGCCATAACGCACCGGTGTCTGCATGTCCTGACGCGCGGTAAAACCGCCTACCAACACTTTAATCAAAATATAGCCTAGCAGCCCTAACGCATAAGCTCTCAAGCTTTGTGCGGACAGATGCACGTCATTGAGGCTGAATTCATTGTACTGAAACAAGGTAGATAATAGGGGTTCAGCTAACAATAGCAAGCCTAACGTGGCGGGCGTTCCCAGCAAAAACGCCAAGCGTAAGCCCCAATCTATGGTTTGTGAAAATGCTACACTGTTTTCACTGGCATTGTTTTTAGCCAAGTGCGGCAAAATCACACTGCCCAAGGCCAATCCTAAAATACCCACCGGAAACTCCACCAGGCGATCAGAATAATACAGCCATGACACACTGCCGACAGTCAAAAAAGATGCGACCAGTGTATCAAGCAGCAAGTTAATCTGTGTAACGGATACGCTAAAAATGGACGGCAGCAATTGCTTGAGGAAATGTTGGATGCCAGGATCGTTAAAATCAACTTTTAAACGCGGCAATAATCCTAATTGAAAAAGGGCAGGGAGCTGAAAACAAACCTGCACAATACCCGCTATAAACACCCCCCATGCCAATGCCACAACTGGCTCGCTCATCTCGGGCGCCAGCCAGATAGCGGTGGAAATCATGCACAGGTTTAAAAACACCGGTGTTAACGCTGGTATGGCAAATTTGTCATGGGCATTCAGTATGCCGCCTGCCAACGCCGTCAAGCCGATAAAAAGCAAATAAGGCAAGGTGATCTGCAACATTTGTACGGCAAGATCATGTTGTGTGCCTTGCCAGGAGAAACCGGGCGCTAAGATGACAATCAGCAAAGGCGCTATTACAACGCCGGCCAGCGTTACCAGTAATAAAATGACAGTCAGCGTTCCGGCACTTTTATCGATAAATTGCTTTAATGTTGCCTTATCACCGTTTTCTTTATATTCGGCCACAATCGGCACAAAGGCATGGGCAAACGCACCTTCTGTAAATAGGCGCCGCAAAAAATTGGGGATTTTAAATGCTACAAAAAAAGCATCGGTTGCCAGATCAACACCAAACAGACGCTCAATCAACATATCGCGAACAAAGCCCAGAAGACGCGAAACCAGGGTCATACTGCTGACAATTAAAGTTGATTTGAAAAGCTGGCGGCTCAAAGTCTTTCCTATAGGGGATGTGTTAACAGTTGACAATCATAACATTTAAAACCATAATATTTAATTGATTAACTTGACTTTAAAGAATCGGTAACTTATGGCTAATTCACCACAAGCAAAGAAACGCGCGAAACAAGCGGAAAAAAGCCGTATTCGCAATGTAGGAAAACGCAGTAATTTGCGCACTTTTATAAAAAAAGTGATTATAGCCGTTAAATCCGGCGACAAAGAACAAGCCCAAGCGGCTTTAAAAGTGGCTATGCCTATTATCGATTCAGCAGTGAATAAAGGCATTATCCACAAAAACAAAGCATCTCGCGGTAAAAGCAGATTAAATTTGAAAGTAAAGTCAATGGCGTAAAGCCCGACTTTCTTTAACCCAAAAAAGGCCGGACTCGGTGAGTTTCGGCCTTTTTTATTGGGTGGTCCTGGAAACTTCGCGCTTATAATAACACCCATCAAAATCTTGTTAGATGCCCGGTTCAATTTGAGAGCATACCGCCATGCAAACCAACCCTTTTGATCCGGTAAAAACCAGTCTTTATAAAGGCGTTAATCTCATAGAAGCCAGTGCCGGCACCGGAAAAACCTACGCTATTGCCATGCTGGCCTTACGTTTTGTTGTTGAAGAAAACGTAGGGATAGAGAAATTACTGGTAGTCACCTTTACCAAAGCCGCAACCGAAGAACTCAAAGATCGCATCCGTGCCCGATTGGCAGAAGCCAAAAACGCCTTAACAGGCCACATTACCGGCAGTGATAATACTATTCTCGATTGGCTAAAAAGCCTTACCCTAACGTCCGAACAGGTCAAACAGCGCTTAGATACCGCGTTATTAAATATCGATCAAGCCAGCATTTTTACCATACACGGCTTTTGTCAACGGGTATTGCAGGAGCGCCCTTTAGAAAGCGGACAACTGTTTAGCAGCGAATTAAGCGATGACATTCGGCCCATCAAACAGCAGTGTGCCGATGATTTTTGGCGGCGTTACATTTACCCCCGTACAGCCTGGGAAGCGGCTATTTTGACGGCAAACTACAATACGCCGGACGAACTGCTTGCCAGCATTGATAACCTTGGCCCACATATTAATGTTTATCCATCGCATCAGAATGTAGATGCTGTTTTGGTAGATATCAAACAATATGCAAATTTAGCCAATGCTGCATGGCAGAGTACCGTTACGGCCTTACAAAATTGTTTTGGTGATGAGAAATTTAAATCCGGCTATGCCGATAACTTTGAAACCCACGCCAATGAATTGAAAGCATGGTTGCAAGGTGATAGCAAGCACTTGCCCTGCAAGGAGGCATGCGCTTTATTAACTGGGAATGCCTTAAAAGACGCGCTGAACGGCCACAAATTCCGAACGACTAAAACTCAAAGCGGCGATGACCGCAAAATTGAGTATCTAGCCAATCTGACCATCCATACAGAACCTTTTGATAAACTGGCGGCAGCAATCAATCTCATCACCCTGACGTTGCGTCGTGCCTTGCTGGAACAGTTGCGTGTAGAAGTCGATCAGCAGTTGCAACAGCAGAATGTGATGTCCTTTGATGATTTAATCAGCCGCTTGGCTACCGCTTTGCAAGGCGAAAAAAGTGCAGCGCTGATTGGCCAATTACAGCAACATTTTAGCGTTGCCCTGATTGATGAATTCCAGGATACCGATGATAATCAGTGGTTAATTTTTTCGCGTATTTTTTCCGCGCCCACGCAGTATTTGTACCTGATTGGCGATCCCAAACAGGCGATTTATAAATTTCGTGGCGCTGATATTTATTCCTACCTGGGCGCACAAAAGACCGCTGAGCATAAGTTTACCCTGGCCAGCAATTGGCGTTCCCACCCGCAATTGGTTGACGCCGTCAATCGATTATTTCAACGCCAAAATGCCTTTTTCTTGGAAGATTTACAATTTACTGCCGTTAAAGCAGGGCTATCAGCGCAGCGAGGGCAGGTATGCAAAGATGGGCTGGTGATTGCGCCGATGATGCTGTGGCACGTGCCGACCAGTGAGACCTCAAAAGGCTATTGGACTGAGGGCAAAGCCGGCTTGGCGATACGTAATGCTGTTGTCCTTGAAATCATCAACCTGCTTACCCAGCCTTACAGCTTGCAACCCGTTAATCGAAGTTTACAGCCCAAAGACATTGCTATCCTGGTCAGAAGCAACCGGCAAGCGCGGGAATACCAATGCGCACTACGAGCCGCCAACATACCGTCTGTGCTGAACAGCATGGAATCGGTGTTTTCCACTCCGGAAGCCATCGATCTCTACACGCTGTTAAGGGCAATAGCCAATCCTGGTGATACGGCCTTGTTTAAGCAGGCTATGACTTTGGATTGGTTTGCACTGGATGGCCAAGCCTTCTACCGGTTTATCAACGATGAAGCCGCTATGGACGATTGCATGGGACGGTTTTTTAATTATTACCAGGAATGGCAAAAATCTGGCTTGATGGCCATGATGCTACAACTGATGGCACAGGAAAAAATTAAGGCCAATCTGTCCACAACAAATCTGTCGGAGCGGCAAATCACCAACATACAGCATCTTCTGGAACTGGTGCAGCAAGCGGCGGTGGATCATCGCTTAAACATCACCAAAACCATAGACTGGTTGCACACCGCTATCACCCAAACCAGTGGCAGTGAAGATCAGCAGTTACGTTTGGAAAGCGATGAGAACGCCGTCAGGATTGTCACCACTCACCGCTCCAAAGGACTGGAATACAACATCGTGTTTTGCCCTTACCTGTGGCAACGTAACAGTAGAGAAACTTCGGTAGTGGTCTGCCATGAAAATGGCCAGATGGTCGCCGATTTAGGTTCTGATGATTTTGCCCAACGTCGCTTACGAGCGCTTGATGAAGAACTGGCGGAAGATTTACGGGTGTTGTATGTGGCGGTCACCCGTGCGAAATTTCGCTGTTATTTGGCTTGGGCTGATGTGCGTACTGAAAAATCACCCAACCAGTCGGCAATGGCCTGGTTGCTAGAATCTGCTGATACTGACTTTACTGGCCAGCAAGCCAGGTTGCAATCATTCAAAACCGGGTATGCACAGGCTTTTGATTATCAACTGCTGGATTTAGAAAAAACACCTAACGTCCGTTATCAAAAGCCGGTTGAAACCTTTTCCTTACAGGCCCAAAAACGGTCTCGTTCCTTATACACACCTTGGCAAATGAGCAGCTACACGGCCTTGTCGGCGCTAACGGTTCAAGAAACGCCAGAATTTCCAGACGATAAGGCCAATGAGCAGCCCGCACATGTTGAAGTTGCACAAACGCTGCTGCCCAGAGGCGCACCTACCGGTAATGTTGTCCATGAGTTACTGGAAAACAATAGCTTTAGCCAGTTGGCCGGGCACAAGGATATTTCGGTGCAAAAAACTAAAGCCTGCTTGCGTTATGGCCTTAAGCTGGAACAGCCGGAACTTTTGGATGCGCTCCTGTACAGCGTGGTCACGGCACCATTGTCCACAACCGATACGGATTTTTGTTTGATGAACCTACAAGATCAGCGCTGCCTAAAAGAAATGCCGTTTTATTTATCGCTGCGCACTATAGATACTGCTGGAATAAACCGTATCTTGCAGGATAGCCCGACATTTCAACCTTTAGACAGCAAGCAAATTGCCGGTTACCTTACCGGTTTTATTGACTTGGTCTGCGAATATCAAGGCCGCTACTTCATCATGGATTACAAGACCAACGCCTTGCCCGATTACAGCGATGAAGCGATTATGCAAGCCATGCGCGAACATAACTACGGTCTGCAATACTGGCTTTATACCGTGGTTTTGCATCGTTATCTGCAAATGCGCTTACCTGGTTACAGTTATCAACAGCATTTTGGTGGCATACGCTATCTGTTTGTGCGCGGTATGCAGCCGGATGCGGCAATGCGCGGTGTTTATCAAGACAAGCCTGAATTCGAGAAAATTAACGCCTTAGCTGCATTGTTTTCCATTTAGATAATCTGTTTAAGGTGATTTCCACGAAAGAATATCCCCAATGAAACTTTATTTGTCCACGGAAGGCACGAAAAACACGAAAAAATATACGTAGAAATATTATGTTATT
>SBAV01000402.1 GCA_005239965.1 Methylobacter tundripaludum | reverse complement strand
TGAAAGGACTGACAGCCACTACTGTCTGCTATTTTTTGGTAAACCGCAGCACATCGTTGTCAACATCCACCCCAATCGTATCACCCGCAATAAATTCACCTGCCAATATCGCTTGCGCCAGCGGATTTTCCAGTTGTTGCTGAATAGCCCGCTTCATCGGCCTTGCGCCATATACTGGATCAAATCCCGCCTCACCCAATAAATCTAACGCTTCCTCATTGATTTCAAAACTGATTTCACGATCCATAAGCCGTTTACGTAAAAATTCGATTTGTATGAGGGAAATGGCCCTAATTTGCTCCTGACCTAGCGGATGAAATACCACCGCTTCATCAATACGGTTAATAAATTCAGGCCTGAACTGTAAACCGACAATCTCCATGACAGCCGCTTTCATGGCATGATAATTGGCCTCACCCGCCAGTTCCTGAATACGCGCCGATCCCAGATTGGAGGTCATTACAATCACGGTATTTCTAAAATCAACTGTCCTGCCCTGCCCATCCGTCAACCTGCCATCATCCAACACTTGCAGCAGGACGTTGAACACATCAGGGTGCGCCTTTTCAATTTCATCCAGGAGGATGACCGAATACGGCTTGCGCCTAACCAACTCGGTAAGATAACCACCTTCTTCATAACCCACATAACCCGGAGGCGCGCCTATTAAGCGAGCGACCGAATGCTTTTCCATAAACTCGGACATATCGATGCGCACCATGGCATCAGGCGAATCAAACAGGAATTCGGCCAACGCCTTACACAACTCGGTTTTACCGACACCGGTAGGCCCCAAAAACAGAAATGAGCCATTAGGCCGGTTAGGATCCGATAATCCGGCCCTGGAACGGCGTATGGCATTGCTGACGGCTTTAAGCGCTTCTTCCTGGCCTACGACGCGCTTATTTAGTTGCTCCTCCATCCGTAGCAATTTGTCGCGCTCGCCTTCCATCATTTTTGAAACCGGTATCCCTGTCCATTTTGACACCACCTCGGCGATTTCTTCTTCAGTGACCTTATTACGTAACAAAGTCATTTTTTTCTCTTCACTAGGCGCAGCTTGCAACTGTTTTTCCAGGGCGGGAATAATCCCGTACTGCAATTCGGACATACGCGCCAAATCATTCACGCGCCTGGCAGCCTCCAGCTCGCCTTTAGCGTGTTCCAGCTTTTCCTTAATAGTGGCTGAGCCTTGTAAAGAAGCCTTTTCGGCTTTCCAGATTTCTTCCAAATCCGAGTATTCTTTCTCCAGCTCGGCGATGTCCTCTTCCAATATCTCCAGACGTTTCTTGGATGCTGCATCGGCTTCTTTTTTAAGCGCCACCTGTTCAATTTTCAATTGAATAAGGCGACGATACAGCTTGTCCATTTCCTCCGGTTTGGAATCCATTTCCATACGAATGCGGCTGGCGGCCTCATCAATTAAATCAATGGCTTTGTCGGGCAATTGCCGATCCGCGATATAACGATAAGACAAAGTTGCAGCGGCGACAATCGCTGGATCGGTAATATCGACACCGTGGTGGACTTCGTATTTTTCTTTCAGACCTCGCAAAATGGCGACGGTATCTTCAACCGACGGTTGATCGACCAGCACTTTTTGGAAACGCCGTTCCAAAGCCGCATCTTTTTCGACATATTTACGGTATTCATCCAGTGTGGTTGCGCCTACGCAATGCAGTTCGCCACGCGCCAAGGCCGGTTTTAGCATATTACCGGCATCCATCGCGCCTTCTGCCTTGCCAGCGCCGACCATGGTATGCAGCTCATCAATAAACAGGATGACTTGACCTTCCTGCTTGGCCAGATCGTTTAACACGGCTTTTAGGCGCTCTTCAAACTCACCGCGGAATTTGGCGCCGGCAATCAGCGCCGCCATATCCAAGGCCAACACCTGTTTGCCTTTGATGCCTTCTGGCACTTCACCATTAACAATACGTTGCGCCAGACCTTCCACAATCGCCGTTTTGCCCACGCCCGGCTCACCAATCAACACCGGATTGTTTTTGGTGCGGCGCTGTAAGACCTGGATGGTACGGCGGATTTCGTCATCCCTGCCGATCACCGGATCGAGCTTGCCTTGTTCAGCGCGTTCAGTAAGGTTGATGGTGTATTTTTTTAAACTTTGACGTTGATCCTCCGCATTGGCATCATCAACTGCCTGACCGCCGCGCATGGCGTCTATGGCTTTTTCTATGGCTTGCTTACTCAGGCCAATTTTTTTGAAGAGCTCTTGCAGAAAACCTTTTTCTTCACAGGCAGCCAATAAAAATAGCTCGCTGGAAATAAAGCTGTCGTTACGCTTTTGCGCCAATTTATCGGTTAGATTCAATAACCGTGACAACTCATTGGAAATTTGCACATCGCCACCCGAACCGCTCACCGTGGCAATACGGGCGATTTCCTTGTTCAACTCGGCACGTAAAGCCTGCACGTTGATACCCAGCTGAGCCAATAATGGCTTGATGCTGCCGCCTTCCTGATCCAGCAAGGCCATCAGTAAATGTACCGGCTCGATAAATTGGTGATCTTTGCCCAAAGCCAAGCTCTGCGCATCGCTCAAGGCGGTTTGAAATTTGTGGGTTAGTTTGTCCATACGCATGGGATGACCTCAAAGCAATGTTAAGTTAACAATGAAATGGGGCGTGTTGCGTTGGTTTTCAAGCGAGGAAGCATTATCAAAAACAGTACATCGAATTGTTCAACAAAATTGCAGTTCTGTGAACTGCATCACGGACACGGCCAAGTAACTGCTTTAAGCTATGGCATACCTTCTTTAAAAGGTGCAATCCCCAAAAGCCGAGCTTCTTTCGCATTTCAATGAGGTTAACCAGAATGGAAAATATAACGGGTCTCCAATCGATTGCCCAAAATACCAATAACAGCATAGCCCGAAACTTTGCGCCGGGTAGCGCACCGGGTGATTGGGGCAGTACAACCCATGTTCATGTAAATATTCAAATTGCCCTTTATGTTACCCGAGCGGAAGAAGATGGTGGCATAACGCTTAGCGGTCTATACCAACTCGCAAAGTTGGTTGGCGTTGACCAGCCAGAAAATACCACGCTCAAAACTGACTTGATTAGAGCCATCCAGAAGACTACAAACCATGAACCTTGCTTTCGCTCCGAATTTAACAAGCGCTGTACGGAAGAAGATTGTAAATGGCGAACTGAATGCAGAAAAATAATTGCAGAGTGGTGCCGCTAATAATTTGTGGGGGGCTACAATAAAAAAGGCAGCACCACTCCAAGTAATGCCGCCTTTTTTCAGTTTACAGTCTTATTCCACAGTTACTGATTTTGCCAGGTTCCTGGGCTGATCCACATCAGTCCCCCTGATGACGGCAACGTGATAAGACAACAGTTGCAACGGAATGGTATAAACAATCGGCGAAATCTCATTTTCCACTTGCGGTACCTTGACGATTTGCACATTACTGTCACTGACAGCCTGTAATGTTTCATCCATAAACACAATCAACTGGCCGCCCCGCGCACTAACTTCCTGCATATTGGATTTTAGCTTCTCCAGCAAACTGTTGTTGGGCGCCACAGTAATCACCGGCATATCGGAATCAATCAATGCCAGCGGCCCATGTTTTAACTCGCCAGCCGGATAAGCTTCCGCATGAATATAAGAAATTTCCTTGAGTTTAAGCGCACCTTCCATCGCTATCGGATAATGGGTTCCCCTTCCCAAAAATAGCGCGTGTTGCTTTTCGGCAAACTGTTTGGAGAGCTCTTCGATTTCATTATCCAGATGCAGTACTTTCTCAATTTTTCCTGGTAAGCTGAATAATTCGGAAGTGATTTTACGCTCAATATCTTCTCTCAACTGAAAGCGTCTGCCAACCGCTATCACCAACAACATCAGTGTCGCCAACTGGGTAGTAAACGCTTTCGTTGATGCCACACCAATCTCAGGGCCGGCGCGGGTCATTAGCACCAAATCCGACTCTCGAACCAATGAACTCTCAGGCACATTGCAAATCGCCAGCGAATACTTGGCACCTATTTTTTTGGCTTCTTGCAGGGCGGCAAGGGTATCAGCAGTTTCACCGGACTGGGAAATGGTGACGATTAGCGTATCAGGTGATAAAACCGGATTTCGGTAGCGGAATTCACTGGCCACTTCGATGCTGCACGGCACGCGCGCCAAGTCTTCAAACCAGTAACGCGCCACTAAACCGGCATGGTAGCTGGTACCGCAGGCCAAAATCTGCACTGCTTTGATGTTGTCGAAAATCTCGGCCGCATTGTGCCCGAACGAATTTTCCTGCAAACGGCCATTAATAAAGCGCCCTTCCAACGTTTGTGACAGCGCAAAAGGCTGTTCATAAATCTCCTTCAGCATATAATGACGGTATTCGCCCTTATCGACTGAATCGGCGGTCAGTTGGCTTGATTTAATGGGCCGGTTGGCAATTTGGTCATCCTTATCGTAAATCACCAAGCTGTTAATGGTGATGGCGGCAATATCGCCGTCTTCCAAAAAGATAAACCGCTGGGTTACCGGCAGCAATGCCGCCACGTCGGAAGCGATAAAATATTCACCAAAACCAACACCAATCACTAAGGGACTGCCTTTTCGACAGGCTATCAAAGTATCGGGATCTTGCGTACTTATCACGCCTAAAGCATAAGCACCCTCAAGCTTTTTGATAGTTTCCTTAACCGCATTCAATAAGCTGTCAGTGGTTGCCAGCGCGTGATGAATTTGATGCACCACCACTTCAGTATCCGTTTCTGAGGTGAATTCATAACCGCCCTGCAATTGTGTTTCACGCAGTTGCTCATGATTTTCAATAATGCCGTTATGGACAACAGCGATGGTCTGCCGAGAAACATGGGGATGCGCATTGGCAACGCTAGGCTTACCATGTGTCGCCCAGCGCGTATGGGCTATACCGATAAAGCCAGGGATAGGATCGGCATTGACCAATTGCTCAAGGCCTTTTACCTTGCCTAACTCACGCTTACGGTAGATTTCCTGATCCTTAATCACCGCCAGACCGGCTGAGTCATAGCCACGGTATTCCAGACGTTTCAAGCCTTCTATTAATATGGGGACAACGTTGCGTTGTGCTACTCCACCTACAATTCCACACATATTACTTCTCCTTTTTAACGGGTCGTTGCCACCCGGCTATAGACATTTGTTTGGTGCGACTGAGCGTCAGCTGATTTTCAGGGCTATCCCGTGTAATAGTTGAACCGGCGCCGATTGTAGCATTTTTTCCTATCGTTACCGGGGCAATCAACTGAGTATTCGAGCCTATGAAAGCGCCGTCTTCAATGATAGTTCTAAACTTGTTGGCACCATCGTAGTTGCATGTGATTGTGCCTGCGCCTATATTCACTTTATTGCCAACCGTAGTATCGCCAACATAACTTAAGTGATTGATCTTGCTGCCATTTCCAACTATCGACTTTTTGATTTCAACAAAATTACCAATATGGACATTTTCAGCCAATACTGCTTCTGGCCGCAACCGGGCAAATGGGCCAATACGGCTGCCACGGCCAATAGTGGAATTTTCTAATACGCAATTGGGCAAAATTTCTACACCGTCCTCAATAACCATATTTTTAATATGGGTGTTGGCACCAATTTTAACCTTGCTGCCAATACTGTTGTTACCTTCAATAATGACATTCACGTCAATTTCAATGTCTTGTCCCAGTTTTTCTATGGAGCCGCGCAAATCGAAACGGGCTGGATCGGCCAGGGTTACGCCTTGCTCCATTAAAACATTGGCTTGTTCCAATTGATAGATACGTTCCAGATAGCTGAGCTGCATTCGGTTGTTGACACCTAACACCTCAGCTTCGGTGGCCGCTTGGCTGGTGACAACCTTGATACCGTCAGCAACCGCCATTTCGATGACATCCGTCAAATAATACTCGCCTTGGGCATTGCTGTTACCTAAGCGACTTAACCAATTTTTTAGCTTATCGCCTTTTACCGCCAGAATGCCGGTATTGCCTTCGCTGACCAGCTTTTCCTGTGGCGTGGCATCTTTTTCTTCAACGATGCGGGTCACTTGCCCAACAGTGTTGCGGATAATACGACCATAGCCCGTCGGATTTTGCAGGTTGACGGTCAATAAAGCCAAGGTATCTTCACTGACATTAGCCAATAAAGCTTGTACGGTAGACAATTTCAGTAATGGCACATCGCCGTACAAAATTAAGACCGTATCGCCATCGGCAATTTGGTCGCTGACTTGCTGTACAGCATGGCCAGTACCCAACTGTTGCTCCTGCTCAACCCAGTTTGCCTCAAAATGGCTTAGGGTATCCTTAACCAGCTCGCCACCGTGACCATACACGATCTTAATGTGGTTGTCGTCCAGTTGGCGGCTCATGTCGTAAACATGTTCCAGCAAAGGTTTATTAGCAATTTTGTGCAGGACTTTGGGCAGTTCAGAGCGCATCCGAGTGCCTTTGCCTGCTGCCAGTATAACGGTAGTGATTGTCATGATAAATCCTTAAACAGCGATGGTTTGCTCATACTTATTGGGATTGCTAGGGGGGTAATGTTAAAAAAATGAAATGAATTATAATGGATAAGTGTTTGATTGTTTAGCTATCAAACTTGGCACTTTTGCATTCACGATGGTAAGCTAACGCTATGGATGGTTTCATGATTTTATTCTCTATCGGCTAACACGCAGTTTTTAGCTCTTTTTAAAAATGGGTGTATAAAATAACGCAAAAAAGAGAAATCCCTAATGCGCAAAAGGCAATCATAACGTTAGATTTTGCCGTTTATGGGCAATTGTTAGAATAAATATTTGCTGCTCATTTAGTTGATAAATAATCCGATATGAGTAAATTGATACTTCCCGAATAGTATCGTCACCAATTTCGGCAACTACACGGCCGATAAAAGGATGCGTTTCTAATATTTCAGTTTTTTCTCTAATTTCTTGAACAACCCGTTTAGCGTAAAACTTTGAATTATGCGAAATGAAATCGTATATGCTACGCAAGTCAGCTTCAGCGGATTTTGTCCAGATTACCATGATTCAATTTCATTTTTAAGTTCGGCACTGGTTAAAGTTTGCTGGTTTTCTATGTCTTTTTGGCCTTTGCGTATTTTATCAACGACATAAAGCCGATACATAATCTCTTCGATATCAGTATCATCAGGTAATTCGTTAATGGCACGTAATGCTTCTTGTTTTATAGCCAACATGTCGTACTCCTAGAGTATAAAACGGCGGTTAATGGATGATTTCATTATTCTGTTCGCTATATAACAACACACAATCTTTTATAGTCATAATCAGATGAAATTTCCACCTTACCAACCAATACTTTAATATCACTATTTTTTGGTTGCTGCTGCTTTCCGATAATGCTATTTCTACCAGTATTTGGATTTTGCTAAACCTTGAATTCTCGCTCCAAAAGCCAATAGCAGCCCCCTAGCCCAATAACCAATAAGGCTGTCCCCATGACGTGCAATGCCGAAACATCGTGGTAGTCGAAAACGATAATCTTCCGTGCCACCGCCATCAACGCGGTTGCAACGACCATTTTAACGGGAATAACATCGTTACGGATATATAGCGTAATATTGATGAAAATTTCAATGGCGATTAGGACAATCATGAATGCACCAAATACGCTCAATATTTGAGACTTACCCAGTGACACTATCGGCTGGCTCAATATTTCTTTGTAAGCAACCACTACAACGTCTACCACGCACCAGAGCACCGTGAGCATCATTAAAAATGCCAATATTTTCACTGCAAAACGAATCATTGTATGCAGGAACACAATAAATCGGTCTTCCTGATCTAAGGATAAATCATCGTGGATATTTTTCTTTTTTACTTCTTCGTGGAAATGATTCAACAAATTATGGATCAATTTCAACTTAGTGGGATCGATGTTACCACTTAAG
>SBAV01000486.1 GCA_005239965.1 Methylobacter tundripaludum | reverse complement strand
TTCTATGACACCTTTGTAATCTTCAAATATTGAATTTTCGTTATTTCTTATTTCACTAAGTTTATTACCATCGAATGCCGCAAATCCTGGTAAAGATAAATATGATTGAATTGACAAGAAATAACGATCATAGCCAGGAGAAAATTTTTCAGCAAGAATCCCAGTTTGAAATACAGATATTTGTACTTTCCTATAATCGAAAGTATGTGAGCGAACATATATAATCAATTGATTGATATTTGTAATTTTTGATGGCGTACATCCCACTACTTCCCACCAAGGAGCTCTTACTTCTTCCTTAAGCTCATTTAATAAAAATTGCTGGGGTAAGTTATAACCATACGATTGATATAATAGAAAAAAAATAGAAAGAGCTAAAGTTAACGCATTACAAGTATCAAGAAGATCGTCAAATGTTCGAATGATATCTGTATTATTTAGTTTTTCTTCTTTGCTCTTATCTCTGTAGAGGATTGATTTCTGTAGATAAACAATACCACCGTGTGCTATCCCATTTCTGACAGTATGATTATATGGTTTAACTACTTTATCTAATCCGGTTTTTTTTATTTCTTCAACAATATCGTATAGGTTAAGATTATCGATACCTTTTCCACGATCAATACGCGAAAAATAGGCGATTATACGGCAGATTGGGGTGAAAACGGCTTCTGTAAGCCTAAGATAAGTAGGGTGAATTTGTTGATCAACAAATCTAATAAGTTCAAAATCATCAGGCTTTTCAAAATAATCATGCCAATCTAAACCATTGATTTCTTCTAAATGAAGAAATGCATGATTTAAATCAGCCTCATTATCTAATAAATATTTTTTAAATATTACTTTGTTAGTTTGGTCTTTACATTCTAACCATTTAAAAAACTCGGTGTAAACAGAATGAGAATAAAAATATTGCGGTGATTTTTTAATATATTTATGAATAGATAGAAAATGAAAATGGGAACACCGCTTTAATTCAGGAAATTTATTGATAATATCTGCACGTTTCCGCGAATTATTAATCCTAAGAAGAGGATTTTCAAGTATATTACGCAAAGCTTCCATTTTTTATGGGCTAACAACAGTATATAAAACAAAAAACCCGATAACAAACGCTATCGGGTTCTCTATGTAATCCAGAAAATCAGCAGCCTATCTATCCGCCACGTTTTCTCAATCTATCTAAGGTTTGGAGCTGCATCATGGCTTCAAGCAATTGCGCTTGCGCCGTAGCATAATCAATCTTACCTGTTTTATCAGCCAATGCTTCTTCAGCTTTGTTTTTGGCTTCGATAGCAGCGGCTTCATCAATGTCTTTCGCTCTAATTGCCGTATCGGCAAGAATGGTTACCAAATGCGGCTGAACCTCTAAAATACCACCCGAAATGTAAAACGGATGGCTGTCTTTTTCAGCCGTTTTCACCCGTACTTCACCCGGCTTCAAGCGGGTAATTAACGGCGCATGGCGCGGAGAAATACCCACTTCGCCCAGTTCAGCGGGGGCAAATACCATTTCCGCAGTGCCAGAAAAGATTTCCTTTTCTGCACTGACGATGTCTACTTGTACAGTCGTGGTCATGTCAAGTCCTGAAAGTTACGCGCCTTTTATCTTAGCCGCTTTTTCCAGCGCTTCTTCTATGGTACCGACCATATAAAAAGCCTGTTCTGGAATAGCATCATGTTCACCACTGAGAATACCTTTAAAACCGGCGATAGTATCTTTCAATGACACGTATTTGCCTTTGGCTCCGGTAAATACTTCAGCAACGGTAAACGGCTGCGACAAGAAACGCTGAATTTTACGCGCTCTGGATACCACCAGTTTGTCTTCTTCAGACAACTCATCCATACCCAAAATAGCGATAATGTCGCGCAATTCTTTATAACGCTGCAACACGCCTTGAACTCGACGTGCCACGTCATAATGCTCCTGACCAATAACCAGAGGATCAAGCTGACGGCTGGCTGAATCCAAAGGATCAACCGCAGGATAAATACCCAGCTCGGCAATTTGCCGCGACAATACGACGGTCGCATCCAAATGCGCGAAAGTCGTAGCAGGTGATGGATCGGTCAAGTCATCCGCAGGTACGTATACGGCCTGGATTGAAGTGATAGAACCTTTTTTAGTTGAGGTAATCCGCTCTTGCAACACACCCATTTCTTCAGCCAACGTAGGCTGATAACCTACCGCCGATGGCATACGACCTAACAACGCTGATACTTCGGTACCTGCCAAGGTATAACGGTAAATGTTATCAACAAAGAACAATACGTCACGGCCTTCATCACGGAAATATTCCGCCATCGTCAAACCTGTCAACGCAACACGCAAACGGTTTCCAGGTGGTTCGTTCATCTGGCCATAAACCATCGCCACTTTGGAATTGCCCAGGTTTTCGCCATCGATAACGCCCGCTTCCTGCATTTCGTGGTAAAAATCATTACCTTCACGGGTACGTTCACCGACACCGGCAAATACCGACAAGCCAGAATGTTGGGTGGCAATATTGTTAATCAGCTCCATCATGTTGACGGTTTTACCAACCCCGGCACCACCGAACAAGCCGACTTTACCACCCTTGGTGAACGGGCAAACCAGGTCGATAACCTTGATGCCGGTTTCCAGCAGTTCAGTTGCAGAAGCCTGTTCGGCATAGCTGGGCGCTTCACGATGAATAGCCCATTGTTCTTGTTCACCGATAGCGCCGCGCTCGTCAATCGGCTGACCCAATACGTTCATAATACGACCCAAGGTCGCTTGACCCACAGGAACCGAAATAGGTGCCTTGGTATTGGTAACCGTCAAACCACGGCTTAAACCATCCGTACTGCCCATCGCAATCGTTCTGGCGACACCGTCGCCTAATTGTTGTTGCACTTCCAATATTAAATCTTTGCCTTCTACGACCAAGGCATCATATACTTTTGGCAGGTCTTCGCGGGAAAACTCCACGTCTACGACCGCTCCAATAATCTGAATGATTTTACCCGAACTCATTGAGTGTCCTCTTGTGTTATGTTGTTTGTTTGGGCTTAAACAGCTGCGGCACCGGCAACAATTTCTGAAATTTCCTGCGTAATAGCGGCTTGTCTGGCTTTGTTATAGATCAACTGCAATTCTTTGATAAGATTACCGGCATTGTCCGACGCGCTTTTCATGGCAATCATTCTAGCGGCCTGTTCGCAGGCATTGTTTTCCACCAATCCCTGGTAAACAATGGACTCGATATAACGGGTCAGCAAGTGATCTAGGACTTCTTTAGCATCAGGCTCATAAATATAATCCCAATGGCCACCCAGATTTTCTTCCATCTCCTCAGCAACCACCGGCAGCAATTTTTCAACAGTAGGCTTTTGTGTCATGGTATTAACAAACTCATTACTCGCCACATACAGCTCATCAATTGTGCCCTGCTGATAGGCATCGAGCATGATTTTAATAATGCCAATAATATCTTGTAAATGCGGCGAATCACCCAGTTTGGTCACTTGCCCCACTTTATTGGCTTTCAGAGAACTAAAAAATACAGATGCTTTATTACCCACAGTACACACATCAACTTCAATGTTGGCGCTGTCCCATTTCGTCAAATCAGCCAGTGCTCTTCTAAACAGGTTTGAATTCAAGCCACCGCACAAGCCCCTATCAGAGCTGATAACAATCAGCCCTACACGCTTAACCTCGCGTTCAACGAGGAAAGTATGCTTATATTCTGGATTGGCATGGGCAAGGTGCTTGATAATCCGACCGATCTTTTTGGAATAAGGGCGCGTTGCCAGCATCTTGTCTTTGGTTTTACGCATCTTGCTTGCGGCGACCATTTCCATCGCACGGGTGATCTTTTGCGTATTTTTAATACTGGCGATTTTAGTTCGTATCTCTTTACCAACAGCCATCAGAAGACCTTTTTATCAGCTATGCGTTTTAACGAAAGACTCAATGGCCGCCTTCATAGCGTCTTTATTGTCATCGAAATTACCGGTGTTATTGATGTTATCCATCAACGCACTGTGCTGCGATTTCATATAAGACTGTAATTCCGCCTCAAAAGCCAGGACTTTGTTCACTTCGATTTTATCCAAAAAGCCTTCATTGGCCGCGAACAACGAAACCGCCATTTGCGCAACTGACATCGGTGAATACTGATTTTGCTTCATCAATTCAGTAACACGTTGGCCACGTTCAATCTGCTTACGTGTCGCTTCATCCAGGTCGGATGCAAACTGTGCAAAGGCAGCCAATTCGCGGTATTGCGCCAAGTCCAAACGCGTACCGCCACCCAACTTCTTGATAATCTTGGTTTGCGCCGCGCCACCGACCCGCGATACCGACAAACCGGCATTCACCGCTGGACGAATGCCTGAGTTAAACAAGCTGCTTTCTAGGAATATCTGACCATCGGTAATCGAAATCACGTTGGTGGGTACGAATGCCGATACGTCACCACCTTGGGTTTCGATAATCGGTAATGCAGTCAATGAGCCGGTTCTGCCTTTCACTTTACCGTTGGTCAATCTTTCGACTTCATCGGCATTGATACGCGCCGCCCTTTCCAGCAAACGCGAATGCAAATAGAACACGTCCCCAGGATACGCTTCACGACCGGGCGGACGACGCAGCAACAAGGATACCTGACGGTATGCCCAGGCTTGCTTGGTCAAGTCGTCATAAATGATGAGGGCATCTTCACCGCGATCCCGGAAGAACTCTCCCATAGAACAACCGGTGTACGGCGCAATAAATTGCAACGCCGCAGATTCAGAGGCAGAAGCGGCAACGATAATGGTGTGCGCCAGCGCATCATGCTCTTCCAGCTTACGCACTACGTTAGCAATAGAAGAACGTTTTTGGCCGATAGCAACATAAATACATTTGATGCCGGTGCCTTTTTGATTGATGATCGCATCAACCGCGATTGCTGTTTTACCGGTTTGCCGGTCGCCAATAATCAATTCGCGCTGGCCACGGCCTACAGGAATCATCGCGTCAATAGACTTCAAACCCAATTGCACAGGTTGATCAACTGACTGGCGAGCAATTACGCCGGGAGCGATTTTTTCAATCGGTGATGTTTCTGTCGTTTCAATAGCACCTTTACCATCGATAGGGTTGCCCAACGCATCAACGACACGACCTAATAAAGCTTCACCAACAGGGACTTCCAGAATTTTTCCGGTACATTTTACGGTATCGCCTTCAGAAATATGCTGGTATGCGCCTAATACCACCGCACCCACTGAATCGCGTTCAAGGTTAAGCGCCATTCCGAAGGCATTGCCAGGAAATTCAAGCATTTCCCCTTGCATAGCTTCAGAAAGGCCATGTATTCTTACGATACCGTCAGTAACGCTGACAACGGTACCTTCTGTATGAGATGCCTCGCTCAGGTCGAAGTTTTCGATCTTTTTCTTAATCAGATCGCTTATTTCAGATGGGTTTAATTGCATGTGCTTTTTCTCACTTTCAGTGTAGCGCTTTTTGCATGTGTTGTAGCTGGCCTCTGACCGATCTGTCAATGACTCTATCGCCTGCCCTGACCAGAACGCCGCCAATTAATGTTTTGTCGACAGTGACATTCATTCGAACTTTCTTGCTGAGTGTTTTTTCCAGTTTTTCCGCAAATGTTTTCTCTGCGTCTTCGGAAAAAGCAAAAGCGGTAAACACCTCTACATTGATGCAGCCTTCATCTTCCGACTTGTGGGCTTCGAAGAGGCGGGCAATGTGGGGCAATAAAACCAACCGGTTATTTTGCACCAGCAACCTCAGAAAATTTGTGCTTTCCAGGTCAAGCTGCCCTTGGCATAAATCAAGTAAAAAATCATATAGCCTATCTTTACTGACCTTGGGATTGCCGACCAGCGCCAAAATTTTCTCGTCGCTGATGGCGGCCGCCATAAATGCCAAGCTGTGCGACCATTTATCAGTAGCTTGCGTTTCCTTGGCTCTTTTGAATGCAGCCGCTGCATAGGGTCTAGCCAATGTTGCCAATTCGCTCATCTTGCTTGACCTTATAACCGGCTAGAAACGTTGTTGATTATTTCTTGATGCCTGGTTTTATCAATTTCTGCACCCAGAATCTGCTCGGCAGCATCTAAAGCCAAGGTCGCAACTTCTGCACGCAAACTTTCTTTAACTTGCTGCATTTCTTGTTCAATCTGCGCTTTCGCCGCAATAATCAGGCGCTCGCCATCTTTTTTGGCCGTATCTTTCGATTCTTCAACAATTTCATTGGCACGCTTTTGCGCCAAACTCAAAAGTTCTGAAGAATGTTCTTTGGCTTCTTTCAAAACGGTCTTAGCTCTTTCTTCAGCCGCCCGTATTTCTTCCTGACTTCTTTCAGCGGCTGCCAATCCCTCGGCGATTTTCTTTTTACGCTCTTCGAGGGAATCGAATAAAGGCGGCCAAATATACTTCATGGTAAACCATACCAGAAGTGCAAAGGTAATCATTTGCCCAATCAGGGTAGCATTGATACTCACGACGCGTTCCTATTGTTGCTATTAAAGATAAACAGCTCTCAACCTGCTGCTGCAGCTGTTACAGCTGACAAGAACGGATTTGCAAAGGTGAAGAACAACGCCAGACCCACACCGATCATGGTTACCGCATCCAAAAGACCGGCAACAACGAACATTTTCACTTGCAACATAGGCACCATTTCCGGTTGGCGCGCCGCGCCTTCCAAAAACTTTCCACCCAACAGACCAAAACCGATAGCTGTTCCCAAAGCGCCCATACCCAAAACCAGACCTACTGCAATAGCGGTCATACCTTGCACATCAGCAATTAAAGCTGCGATTTCCATGATACCTCCAAAGGTACTATTTAAGTTAAAAAATGGTTAAAAATTAATGATGCTCGTGCGCCATACTCAGGTAGACGATAGTCAATACCATGAATATGAAAGCTTGTAGCGTAATAATCAAAATATGAAAGATTGCCCAAGGGAAACTCAACACCGGCTGAAGGTAACTGGGCAAAAGTGCTATCAAAATAAAAATCAGTTCACCCGCATAGAGGTTTCCGAATAACCGCAATGCCAGTGAAATAGGCTTTGCAATTTCTTCTACCAGCTTCAATAAGAGATTGAAGGGTAATAACCAAGGCCCAAAAGGTTGAAACAGCAACTCTTTAGCAAATCCCCAAGGTCCTTTTATTTTGATACTGTAGAAAATAATTAAACAAAATACCGAAATAGACATCGCAAAAGTTGCGTTCAAATCGGTACTGGGCACAACGCGCAAATAAGGCAGACCCATGACTGAACCAATAGCAGGCAAAATATCTACTGGAAATAAATCCATAAAATTCCACAGAAAAATCCAGCAAAATATGGTCAGTGCCAGGGGTGCTATTAATTTGCTATGACCATGAAAACTGTCTTTAACCTGCGTATCGACAAATTCAATGAGCATCTCGACAAAATTTTGCGCCAACCCTGGAACACCCGAAGTTGCTTTTTCAGCAGCCGTTTTAAAAAACCAGATGAACAAACCACCTAATAACACCGAAAAAAACAAAGTATCCAGATGTAAAGTCCAGAAGCCATTGCCTACGCTTAGCGGAGTTAAATGGTGAATTATATAACCGGTTGCCCCTTCGGCGGCATGAGCTTCGGTAGCCATCGTTCCTCTCTAAAAAATAACTGTGTCAGCGCATCAATAGCGCAAACCAAAAAACTGACAATGCTGCTGCATACGCTGCAAACAGCGGTAATAATTGTATATTTGGAATCTGAAAAATCATCGCAAAGAGCGCACCAGTGAGTAGCAACTTACCTGACTCCCCCGCATAAAAAGATCTGACGATCTTTCTTGCCTCTTGCCCCGCAGACCTGTAAATACGCAGCGCAAAGTAAAAGTTTGGGATAAAGGCAGCCAATCCTCCCAATGCGGGAGATAAAGCCTTTTGCCACCCATCAGCAACGGCAAACCCAAGAGTGATTATTATTGTTACCAGAACTTGATAACCCAAGATTTTAACGACAGTAGAGAATTTTCTATCTGTCACAAAGCTCTCCAAACCTAATAGCTCGCAAATTATAACGAGCAGGCCTTATTAAATCAAGGCCGATTAAACGAATCGACGCGCCGCAATTACATACAAGCTGTAAAACAGATAGCATCCCTTGAAGGGATGCTATCTATTAAAAGCCATTGAATGTGAGGGGAATAGTGTCTATTGAACCTTATCAGGTCAGCTTTGTTACTTCCGAAAGCTTGTTATAGTCAACGCCAACACTGACTATCAGACTGGTGACTTCCTCGATGTCCATTGCCGATTTCATTACTTTTGACTTGTCAACAATCACTGTAAAGCCTGACGTTGGATTCGGTGAGGTGGGCACAAACAGGACATATTTGTTTTCAAAACGATTGGTAACGTAGGCCGCCATCCAAACGCCTTCTTTTGGATATTCAACATAAACAATTTC
This sequence comes from Methylobacter tundripaludum, assembly GCA_005239965.1. Classification (GTDB taxonomy): domain Bacteria; phylum Pseudomonadota; class Gammaproteobacteria; order Methylococcales; family Methylomonadaceae; genus Crenothrix. The sequence goes on along the minus strand of SBAV01000486.1, from coordinate 3,550 downwards.
CTTGGCAATCTCTTTATTATGGGATGAAAACATGGCGATAACTTTTTTAATCACCCTGTAAATTGTGTTTAAAAAAGGAATTCTGTCGATCACATGATCGAACGCAGTAATAACCCAAAATTTTCCTTTTTCGACTATAGCCTTCCCGATAGATACCAAAATGAAAAAACTGACGATGAAAAATAAGGTGGTATAAAGATAGCTGTCCGCATAGCCATAAACCACACCGAACAGACTTGACACCAAGTCCTTAATAAAAATGATAATTTTTAGGATGATAACGATTGGAATAACCGCAAAAATACCAATCAGAAAATAATTCAATAGCGTTTTAGTTAATGCGTTCATCTCTTCCTCTTTTATTATAAGAATTTTATTTTGTTTACAGATTTACGACAGCAGCTTTGTTACTCTAAAACCTCTTAGCCAGCAATAAAAATTCGTACTGTATTGTAATCCAGTAATTGGCGTAATGTAACACCTGAAAATTCTGTTATTAAGCTGTTGTCAGCGTGGCGCTTCACTAAAATATTCATCCCGTCTCCTTTCGAATTCAACGCTATGATTTTCGACAATCAATAGTGCTTTCTTTAACTCTTTTGGCTTTTAGCTTAGGTGGCAACGAACTGATCAGTTGTTGGTACAGCTCAAACAAGAAGGCCACACGGTCACTGTCACCGGAAAATTTCTTTTTGGAATAGGCGGCATCAACGACTGCATCGAGTTTGTGGTGCGCATTGACCAATTCCGGCGGCATGGTTAACGGGTCGTACAAATCGGCCAGCGAGGAATCGGGGTATTTGGCACGGGCATCCAACACGGCTTGCGCTGCGTCTTCGATATTTTGTTGTTGTTTATCAGTCGGGTTTTGAGGCCACGGGAAATTGTTGTAAACGATGAGTGCTGAATACTGGTAATCGCTTTTCAATCTACCTGTTGTCGTTCTCATCCACGCCATATGCATAGCTGACGATAAAACACCAAAATGATAAAGCGTTGCGTTTGGTATAGTCTGGATTTTGTCTCCAGCAATATGATTCTCTGGCAAAAATCCCATCGGTATATATGATCGACGTTCAGATGAAACGCGAGGTAGTGCCAAATAAACGCTTTTTGGTTGCCGAATTTCTGCAAAAAGCAAAGGTGTATTGGCTAACGCTCTTGTTGCTGCTTTAGTACTTAACCTTCGAAAATTTGCAACTGCCTGAACTCGTTCTAGAACAAGTTTCATTGAACGTAATTTATCTGGCGGACAATCCTTTAACCATAGACACCAACGTAGCTCTCCACTTATAAACTCCTCACCCATAGAAAACGGCCTGATCCATATGGCTGCGTCAGGCTCCGCTCTTATTAGTTCAACTTTATCATCATTGCTCAATAATAAATTTCCGCCATCTGTTGGCTTACTGCCATTAACCATTTTTGGAACAGGGCTTAGGGGGATTGTACGTGGAGAAACAATAATATCTGCCGCATCAACAAGATATGGATTTATGTTCTTAACTTTTAACTCGTGGGGTTCAGATTGCAAGGTTTCATAATCGAAAATCCGCTTGTCTGTCGTGTCATGCAGAGCAAAGCCGATAATGACGCAATGCACGGCAGCCTTGCCGCGTGCTTCACTCGACCATTGGAAGGTACGGTGCGCAAAATGGATTTTTATTCCGCGCTTGAGCAAATCAGGCCACAAAGCACTGACTTGTTCGCCTTGAACTATGGAGTTTGTGGACACGAAGGCGGTTTTAATCGCCTGATTATCGGCCATGTAATCCACCGCCTTGCGATACCAAGCAGTAACAAAATCCAATAACCCCGCTCTTGGTAAGTCAGCAAAAACGTGAGCCATATCTTTTTTCTGTATCGCATTTTGATATATTTTCCCAAGAAAAGGCGGATTACCCAAAATGCAACTCAATTCCTCCGGCTTCACGATGTCACGCCAATCAAGTTGCAGCGCATTGCCATGAACAATGGTTGCCGATTTTTTCAACGGCAGACGCACAAAATAACTGCCGAATTCCTCCGACACCTGCATGTTCATCTGATGATCCATCAACCAAAGCGCAGTCTGGGCAATTTGGGCGGGAAACTCCTCAATCTCAATGCCGTAAAATTGGTCAACGTCGCACAGAATATTCAACTCCGCCACATCCAGCGATGCCGTTTGCGACTTGCCGTAACTGGTGCGGATAATATCCAGCTCCAACAGCCGCAACTCACGGTAAGCAATCACCAAAAAATTGCCGCAGCCACACGCCGGATCAAGAAACTTAAGCGTAGCCAGGCGCTGATGAAATTCATACAACTTCTTGGGCTGGTTTTTAAGCCGCTCAAATTCCGCCCGCAACGCATCCAAAAACAACGGACGAATCAGCTTGAGAATATTTTTTTCCGTGGTGTAGTGCGCGCCAAGATTACGCCGCAGTTTTTGATTCATCACCGATTGGAACAACGCGCCGAAAATCGCCGGAGAAATCCGGCTCCAATCCAGCGCACAGCACAGCAGCAAAATCTCCCGCATCTCGGTATCAAACGATGCCATTGGCAAATATTCCCTAAACAAACTGCCGTTGACATAAGGGAAAGCCGCCAACTGTTCATCAAGATTTTTCAGGCGTTTTTCCTGCGGGCTGTCGAGCACTTGAAATAATTGTTCCAGCCGCATGGCAAGATCGCTGCCGTCATTCGACGTACGCAGTTCAACCAAATCCTGAAACTGGCGGCGTTCGAAAATACTGGTGTCTTCGGCAAACAGGCAAAACAACAGGCGAACCAGGTAAACTTCAAGGTCATGGCCTGCATAACCGATGGCATTGAGCTTGTCATGCAGCTTGCCCATGCGCTCGGCGGCCTTGATATTGGCCGGATCTTGATCTTTGTAGGACGTGGTTTGATAGCCGGCAATAAAACCGAACAGCTTGACCTTCTTGTAAAGCTCCTTGATGGCGAATTCTTGCTCGGTGCTTTCTTCAAGGTCATAAAGGCGAAAACGGGCAAAATCGGAGACGAGAATGTAGCGGGGCAAATCAATGTCTTTCAGGCCGGGGAAATAATCCTTGGCTTGCTGAAAAGCGCGATCCAGGTTTTTGCCGCGTGACTTGTGCTCAACCAGGATGATGCCTTTCCAAAGCAGATCGATATAACCGCCATGGCCGTTCGATTTTTTGACCGACTGTTCAAAGGTGGCAACGCGGCGGCGCGATACGCCAAAAACCGTGAAGAAGGCATCCCAAAAGGATTTCGCTTCGGCATTTTCCGAGGATTCATCTGCCCATTCATGGGAAAACTTTAAGGCACGGTCTTTAATTTCATTCCACGATAAGGGCATGATTTCTCATATTTGGGAGAGAATTGAGGAATTATTGCAGATACAAAACAGCTAAGGAACGTGCATGAATTAAATTGAACAACTGTAGGTGCGAATTCATTCGCACAATGCGAATGAATTCGCACCTACACCAAAAACTTGCTCAAGTTATTTCGTGCGTGTTACTAATCTTTATGTTCGGTTATTAATTATTAATTAATCACATCCAAAATATCAATA
>SBAV01000268.1 GCA_005239965.1 Methylobacter tundripaludum | reverse complement strand
GTGCTATGCCTGCTATTGATTTTATCGAAACAGAATGCAATAAACTGCCCGAATTCTTACGGGCTACTGTCGTAACGTCTTTAAACGAATGGTGCCAGTGCCTGACAGAACAGGGATTGAGCATCCCACAGACAGAAAGCTTTAAATCATCACTGGTCAAAGTCTGGTGTAGCAGCCAGTTTGTTGCTGAAAGCTGCATGCGCAAGCCGGAAATGTTGCTGGATTTGGTCAATTCGGGCGATTTATCGTCGCCGTACCCTGAGCACTATTATGGTGAAGCCTTAGCCAACATTACCGTGGCTACCGAAGCGGACTTAATGACAGAATTACGCCATTTCCGGCGTCGGGAAATGGTACGCATCGCCTGGCGCGACTTGGCCGGTTGGGCACAGCTTTCCGAAACCTTGATGGATTTATCCCGGCTCGCCGATGCCTGTATCCAATACGCCCTTGCCTTTGCTTATCAACAAGCCTGTGAAAGATTTGGTACGCCTTTATTGCCGGATGGCCGCCCCCAACAGATCATTGTTTTGGGTATGGGGAAATTGGGCGCTTATGAGTTGAATTATTCTTCGGATATTGACCTGATCTTCGCCTATCTGCAAGACGGCGTATTACCAGACAGAAAAGCCACCAGCTATGGCGAGTTTTTCACCCGTGTCTGCAAAAGCCTGATTAAAGTATTGGATGAAATCACCGTCGATGGCTTCGTGTTCCGTACCGATATCCGCTTAAGGCCTTACGGTGACAGCGGCGCTGTCATCATGACGTTTGATGGCATGGAAAACTATTACCTAACCCAGGCACGGGAATGGGAACGTTACGCCATGATTAAAGCCCGCCAGGTAGCAGGGGATTTCGACACCGGCAAGCAGCTGATGGCCATGCTCAAGGCCTTTGTTTATCGGCGTTATCTGGATTATGGCGCTTTTGAAGAGCTACGCTCATTGAAACTACAGATCAGCCAGGAACTGCGCCGTAAAGACCGCATGGAAAACGTCAAATTGGGCCCAGGCGGCATCCGTGAAATTGAGTTTATCGGCCAGGCATTCCAGTTGATTCGTGGCGGCAGTGAAAAAAAACTGCAAGCACGTGGAATTGTTGATGTGTTACGGCTATTGGCAGAGCTAGGGCTGTTGCCAAAACAGGATGCGGAACAACTCACCCAATCCTACTGTTTTTTGCGCCGTGCCGAAAACCACATCCAGCAATATCAGGACAAACAAACCCATGATCTGCCTACCGATCCCAAAGTACAACAGATTCTGGCTTATTCGCTGGATTACCCGGATTGGCACAGTTTCAAACAGGATTTGGATACGGTTAGAAAACAGGTTCAAGCTGCATTCGACCAGGTGTTTTCGGTATCCAAACAAACGCAACGGCAGGAGAACAGCCAAAAACTTTGGCTGTGCGTCGCTGACGATAACGAACTGCTAAATTATCTGGCTGGCTATGGCTTTCAACAGCGCGAACAAAGTCTGGTTACGTTGAAACATTTTAAAAACTCATTGGCCGTTAAACGATTAACCAGCAAAGGGCTGGGCGTACTCAACCGGTTAATGCCACAGTTAATTGAAACGCTTGCAACCATCGAAAGCCCCGATGAAACCTTAAAGCGAGCACTGGTTTTGTTCGAAGCCGTAGCTGGCAGAAATGTCTATCTGTCGTTACTGGAGGAAAATCCGCAGGCCTTGATGCAATTGCTGCGTTTGTTGTCGGCCAGCCCGTGGTTTGGCGATTATTTGGCGCATTATCCCATCTTGTTCGATGAGCTGCTCGATCCCCGTACCTTGTTTGAGCCGCTGAATAAAGCCGATCTCGATACTCAGTTGACGGCGTTATTGGCCAACATTGAAACCGATGATGAAGAGCGGCTCATGATTGCGTTGCGGCAATTCAAGCACCAGAACGTGTTGCGCGTGGCGGCTGCCGATATTATGGGGCTTATCCCGTTGATGGTGGTCAGCGATTATTTGACCTGGATTGCCGAAACTGTCGTTAGCCATGTCGTTGACGGTGCCTGGCGCATTCTGGTCAACAAGCACGGTTACCCGCCGGATTGCAGTGGTAACACCGATTGCCCGGTCACTGGCTTTGCTGTGTTAGGCTTTGGCAAGCTTGGCGGGATTGAACTGGGTTATGGTTCGGATTTGGACATGGTATTTTTGTACCGTTGTCAAGACGGCAATGCCTTGACTAATGGCATAAAAGCCATTCCTTGTGCCCAGTTTTATGGCCGATTAGGACTGAAAATACAGCATATACTCGATACCAAATTATTGTCCGGCATACTCTACGAAGTCGACATGCGGTTACGACCCAATGGCGCGTCCGGCTTGCTGGTTACCAATATTGAAACTTACGAAAATTATTTAAAAAATGAAGCCTGGACCTGGGAGCATCAAGCCTTGGTGCGTGGCCGCTTCATTGCCGGGGATCTGGATTTAAAAGCCCGGTATGAAGCCATTCGGCAGCGCATTTTAAGTTTGCCGCGCGATTCAGCCCAATTAAAAAGCGAAGTGCGCGACATGCGCCAAAAAATGCGCGACAGCCTGGCGACGCAAGAAATCAACAAGTTTGACCTGAAACAAAGCAAAGGCGGTATTGCTGATATTGAGTTTATAGTACAATTTGCCATATTGGATCAAGCAGCAAAAGACACTTCGTTAACAACCTATACCGACAACGTCAGATTGTTGGACGCATTACAGGCACATGGGTTTATGGCCGCCAATGTGGCCAAAACACTGAAAGCCGCCTACTGCACCTACCGGGATTATAGCCATAAGCTGGCCTTGCAAGGTGATCGTGCTGTTGTTGATGAAGCACAAGTTGTTGAGCTAAGCGCAGAAGTGGAGCACATTTGGCATATTTTTATGGAATAAATGAATGAATAAAACATATTACGCGGAGAATACATAATGGGAATGGAGAATAGAGACGGCTTTATTTGGCTGGATGGACAATGGATTGACTGGCGTGAAGCGAAAGTACATGTATTAACTCATACCCTGCATTACGGCTTGGGGGTATTTGAAGGTATCAGGGCGTATCAAACCGAAAAAGGCACTGCTGTTTTTAAAATGCAGGATCATACTGATCGCTTGTTTCGTTCTGCGCATATCATGAATATGCCAATGCCGTTTAGCAAAGACCAGATTAATCAAGCGCAACTGGAGGCTGTCTCTAAAAACGGGTTATCGAGCGCCTATATTCGCAGCATGTGTTTTTATGGCTCTGAAGGCATGGGTTTGCGTGCCGACAACTTGAAAGTACATGTTATGGTTGCAGCGTGGGCATGGGGTGCTTATTTGGGCGATGACAGCATAGAAAACGGCATACGTATCCGCACGTCGTCTTATATCCGTAATCACCACAACAGCACGATGTGTAAGGCCAAAGCCAACGGCAATTACATCAACTCTATCCTGGCGCTGCAAGAAGCGCGCGCCGACGGCTATGACGAAGCGCTGATGCTGGATCATGAAGGCTTTGCCGCCGAAGGCAGTGCGGAAAACCTGTTTATTGTCCGTAACGGCAAAATTTTCACGCCGGAGACTACATCAGCCTTGGAAGGCATCACCCGTGATACTGTTATCACCATTGCTAAAGAAAATGGTTTTGAAGTCATTGAAAAGCGCATCACCCGTGATGAAATTTACGTCGCCGATGAAGCATTTTTTACCGGCTCTGCTGCTGAAGTCACGCCGATTAGGGAATTGGATAACCGCATCATAGGTGGCGGCAGCCGTGGTGTAATCACCGAAAAATTGCAATCATTGTACTTCGATTATGTTAAGGATCGCAGATCCGATCATAAAGATTGGTTGACTTACGTTGCCTGATTTTTTGAAGCCACAAACAAAATTTTTGATTGCAGGCCCGTCGTGGGTAGGCGATATGGTCATGGCGCAAAGCCTGTTTATCGCGCTAAAAAATCAGCATCCGTCATGCCGTATTGATGTGCTTGCGCCTGCATGGACGTTTGCCCTGCTGGAAAAAATGCCGGAAGTGACCAATGCCATTGTCTTGCCGGTTCCGCGCGGTCAGCTGAGCTTAATCGAACGGTACCAGTTGGGTAAGCGTCTGCGACTGGAGAACTACGACCAAGCGATTGTGTTGCCTAACTCATGGAAATCAGCATTGATCCCTTTTTTTGCCGCTATTCCGCTACGCACAGGTTATATTGGCGAAAGTCGCTGGGGCTTGCTTAACGACATCAGAAAGCTGGACAAAAGATTATTAAAAATGACTGTTCAACGTTTTGTGGCATTAGGGCTGCCTAAAAATGCGGCGTTACCACCGAAATGTCCAATGCCTGCTATAGTTATTGAAAACGATAGTCAACAGTCCGTAGCACAGAAATTCAAATTAACATCTGCCATGAAAATCATAGTGTTATGTCCAGGTGCAGAATATGGCGAGGCCAAGCGGTGGCCCATAAGCCATTATGCCGATATTGCCAAACGCAAGTTTGGCCAGGGCTGGCAAGTTTGGTTACTGGGTTCTGACAAAGACAATGCTATCGCCGAACAAATTAATCAAGCCTCTGGAAACGTATGTAACAACTTTGCAGGGCGCACATCGCTTGCCGAGGCGGTTGAACTGATGTCGCTGGCTAGTGTTGTGGTGACTAACGATTCGGGGCTTATGCATGTTGCAGCCGCATTAGATAAAGATCTCATTGCCCTTTATGGTTCGTCTGATCCCGGATTTACGCCACCATTAAATAAAAAAGCCAAAATTATTTCCTTAAATCTGGATTGCTCCCCGTGCTTTAAGCGCGAATGCCCCTTATATCCACCAGAACATGAAAACCACACCCAGTGCCTGGCCAAGATTAAGCCTGATCGGGTTCTCGATACCCTCGACACCCTACACTAAGAGCGCCATGAAAATTGCAATTATCAAGCTCTCTGCTATGGGCGACATTATCCATGCCATGGTTGCCTTGCAATTTATCAAGGCACAGCGTAGCGACATCCAAATTGACTGGATTGTTGAGGAACGCTTTGCTGAAATCCTGAAACACAACCCCGATATCAACCAGTTGTTGACGATTAACCTGAAATCGTTAAAAACCAGCAAAATTAGCTTATTCAGGCAAATCAAAAAAGTTCGCGGCTATGCCAGAAATCACTACGATTTAATTATTGACGCGCAAGGTTTAATCAAGTCTGCCGTCACTGCAAAACTGCTTGGCAAACCTATCGCTGGATTTGACATGCACTCAGTCCGTGAAAAAGCCGCGTCGTGGTTTTATGATGTCAAAGTATCGTGCGCTTACGATGAAAACACTATCGACAGGAAGGCACTGGTATTATCCAGCCCTCTCGGCATTGGCATCACCAAGGAACAGATTTTTAACAAAAATCCGTTTTTATTTTTCAGCGACGAAGACCCGAAAATTCATGATTACTTGCTGAAAGACCGTATCAACATTGTGATGGTCATTGGTTCAACCTGGGATAGCCGTAACTATCCGGTGTCTAAATTTATAACTATAGCCGAACAGCTAAAACAAAATTGCCTGGTTGTTTGGGGAAATGAGGAAGAAAAAAACAAAGCCGAGTGGATGGCTACGCAATCAGAATTCATCCAGATTATGCCGAAACTGGACTTAAACAGCCTAAAGGCGTTGATCGCCAATTCAGATCTGCTTATTGGAAATGACACCGGCCCCACACATATGGCCTGGGCGCTCAATAAGCCTTCAATTACCCTGTTTGGGCCAACACCTGTCAGCCGGGTCTATCAGACAGACATCAATAAAGTGGTTAAATCGCCATCCATCGTTAATCCTTATAAATTAAATAAAAAAGATTATTCAATCAAAGACATTAACGAGTACGAAGTCATCGAATTGGCCCGGTATTTATTATCTTTAGCGG
>SBAV01000155.1 GCA_005239965.1 Methylobacter tundripaludum | reverse complement strand
GGTTTATCAGCGGTAAAAGCATTATGGCAGGAATTGGGCAGCCATGTATAAGGAGAAGGAACCTCTCTTTGAAAAAGGGGAAGTATTTATACAAGGATAATTGACGCTGGTTCATTATTGCGTGTCGCCTATGGGCGCTGCAAGCGCATCGGCAACCAGTTCCTTGACATTGTCACCCGTCAGTAAGGTCAAAAAATGCCGGAGATCCTCGCTTTCCTGATCGGTCAAGTTTAAGGGTTTAATTAGGGGATCAAGGTTTTCATTAGCGATGCCGCCTTGGTTATAGAAAGCAATGACATCCTGCAAAGTGGCCAGGCTGCCATTGTGCATGTACGGGGCTGTCAAGCTGATATTGCGCAGTGAAGGTGTTTTGTATTTCCAGCGGTCTTGCGGATTTTGGGTGATTTCATAACGTCCCAGATCGTTGGCCTTGCTCTCAGATACCGAATCAATCAAGCGAGGGTCTACATCAACGAAAATCCCAGGCGCCAACTGGACACGTTGGTTTTTATCATGGGTAGCCATTGCATCCTTATAGCCAATACCGGTGTTGTGCAGGCCATTATCGGTGAACAGGGCATGTTGATTACTTACCGTATGGCATTGGGAACAACCCGCCTTGCCCGCAAACAATTGAAATCCACGTTGCCCCTTGTCATCGAGGGCTTGTTTATCATGGCCGTAATACCAACGATCAAACGGCGAGTTAGCCGAATTCAAGGTGCGTTCGTAACTGGCGATTGCCATGCCGATGGTTTCCATACTGGCGGGTTTTTTGAAGGTTTTTTGAAACAGGCCAGTGTAATCTGGGCTGTTATTGATTTTTTCAATAACATAGCCAATGGACGGGTTGGCCATTTCGTTGTGGGCAAGCAGCGGTAACCAGGCTTGTTGTTCCAGTTCGGTTTCGCGGCCATCATGAAACAGGCGGGTAAAATAAGCGCTGTTATAGATGGATGGGCTATTGCGCCTCACTGTGCGGCCTTCTGCGCCGACAGCGGTGGCCATTTGATTGTTGGTGAAGCCCTGGTCAGGGATATGGCACATGGCGCACGACATGGTGTTGTTAAGCGACAACCGGCGGTCAAAAAACAGTTTTTTCCCCAACCTGACTTTTCCTTGGCTGATGGGATTGTTTTTAGGGATTGGCACTGGGGGCAAACCCAATGGTGGATGGCGCACCGTTTTTAATGGGTCGATGTTTTTACCGCTGTGTTCGTTTGTAACGGTGGATTGGTAGCGCAATAAGCTTTTAATGTCGCTAATCAAGGTATCTGGGTGTAAAAACGATACGCTGTAGATGTTCCGTAGCTGTTTGTGTTGATCAATCAGGTAAACCCTAAGCACATGGGAAAACGTGCCGGTGTCCTGGCCTTTATCGTCATAGACTTTTTGGATATTTTGCTGGTAGGCGGTCAATATGGGCTGTAATTCCTGCTCGGAGCGGGTAGTCAAAAAATGCCATTCGATAGCCCCGTCCTGCAAACTTTCGCCGTATTGTTTCATTTTGGCGGGTGTGTCGTGTAGCGGGTTAAAACTTAAGGTCAACAAACGCAGTTTTTTTGCCAGTTCCGGTTCCTGTTGCAACAAACGGCTTTTGATTTTATGTAACACCGTGGTGGCTAACGGGCAGCCATTGACATCACTGCAGGTTGAATAAATGAAACTGAGGATGACTATTTTGTTTGTGCCTTTGGCGGCATTACCCATTAGTGCGTGCAAGGTGGTGTCGTGACTATTTTCATCCAGTACTTTACCATCAGCGGCCTTGCCTAATATCGGCAGGGTGTAGGTTTCGGGAGATGGCGCGGAAAATTGCAGGTTGCCATAGCCGGGCGCGAGCGCTTGCGGGGTTGTATCTGCATGTATGTCTGTGGCAAGCACTATTACGAGCAGCCAAAAAGAGTGGTTCCAAAAATAATTAGTCATCATAACCTACAGGCAGTGCGATACAGTCAAGCCATTTTACTCAATTCCCGGTGATCGTGATGCGTTGTGTTTGCAACTGATCAGATTAACGCTAATTTTATTTGCAACTTAAATCTTGCGTAGGTAGATATTTGGGTATGGCTTGTGTAAATTTATATAGATTTGTCAGATAATTTTTCTCCAAAATTATTTCTTATAGTGTTGATTTAAATGTTTTTATAGATTTTGAATGTGTGTGTTTATTGTTGTTGGTGTAAAAAATAAAATTGACACTGCAATTTGATTCAGATCAAACTATGGTTAACTATGTGCTATTACAGTAAGCAAAAAAATTAGAAAAGGATCTTCACAATTCTCCACCCTTAAAACCTTATTGAGAAGGAAATGAATATGAGCAGCCCGTACTCCCGGTCGTTATCCGTCCTTAGTCGCCGTATTTTTGGCGTTTGTATTTACCTTGTGTCTGGGCTTTGTTTCAGTCGCTGAAGCCACTACTTCCCACCCACCCGCCAATATAAAGCCCATTGCCAATGCTGGCCCTGATCAAACCGTCGGTCTTGCGACCCTCGTTAAGCTGGACGGCAGCCAGAGTTCTGATCCTGATGGCAGTATCGTAAAATATGCTTGGAGCCAAACCGGCGGGAGCCATGTTACCTTGGCGGGTGCCAATACTGCAACGCCGTCATTTACTACGCCGGCCACGTTGCAGGGGCAAGCTCCTTTAGTTTTCAAACTGACCGTAACCGACAACAAAAATGCGACGGGTACTGATACCGTTAAGATCACACTGAAGCCTTTGCCGCCGCCAGTTAAGCTTAAGGTGAGCAAAACCGGCGGGGGTGAGGGTAAAGTAACCAGTTCTCCGGCTGGCATCAACTGTGGCCTAACCTGTTCGTTTAACTTTGCGGTGGGTACGCCAGTCACCTTAACCGCCACGCCCGATGCGAATTCCATTTTCACCGGCTGGAGTGGCGCATGTAATGGATCGGGCGGTTGTGCGCTGACGATGGACGCGGCAAAAACAGTATCAGCCAATTTTGATGTGGCGCCCAAGTATAAAGTTACCGTAAGCAAAACCGGACCCGGCAAGGGGACAGTAACAAGCAGCCCTGCCGGTATTAATTGTGGCCCCATTTGTGTGCGCCAATTTAAGTCAGGTACAGCTGTAACCTTAACGGTCACACCGGGCAAGGGTTCGGTGTTTATCGGCTGGATGGGCGCGTGTACGGGCACGGCAACAACCTGTACCGTCAGCGTGACCCAAAACCTGCAAGTTGGCGTAACCTTCATTATCCCTGTACTAAACGACACCGGCATTACCAGTTGCTCAGACGACACAACCAATGGCCTCACCTGCCCACAAGTTACCCACCCTGGGCAGGATGCTGAATACGGGCGCGATAAAACCAACAACGACAGCACGGACGGCCTTGCCGGTTTTAGCTTCACCAAAATAAGCAGCGCCGGCGCTGCATTGCCAGCCGATGCTACCAGCTGGGATTGTGTACGGGATAACGTTACCGGCCTGGTGTGGGAAGTAAAAACCGATAATACCCCCGCCGACTTACACGACAAGGATTGGACCTACACCTGGTTCCAAACCGACCCTACCAATAACGGCGGTGATGCCGGCACGCAAAACGGCGGCACCTGTTCTGGGAGTTCTAGTTGCGATACCAGTGGCTATGTGCAAGCGGTGAATGCAGCCGGTTGGTGCGGCTTTACTGATTGGCGAATGCCCACGGTGGATGAGCTGTCCGGTATTGCCGCATTAGACCGCATCAATCCAGCCATTGATACTGCGTATTTCCCAAATACAAATTCTGCGGTGTTTTGGTCGTCGTCCCCGAATGCCTACAGTGGCGACTACGCGTGGTACGTCTACTTCGGCTACGGCTACGGCTATGTGGGCTATAAGAGCTACGACTATCAGGTTCGGTTAGTTCGTAGCGGACAGTGATTTTGCATTTTGTTGATGCGTAACAATAACAATAGTCCCATCTGGCGCGATGCCAACCGCCTGTTGCTGGAAGTAGAACAGGCGGTGCGGCATTTTCCCAGGTATCACAAGTACACTTTGGGGTCAGAAATGCGGCTACAGGCGATGAAAATCTGCCAACTGGTCAGCCGGGCATGGCGGGACAAGGCTGGGATGAGGAAAATAAAATCAACAAGTTAAATTCCCCTCATCCCAACCTTCTCCCGCTGGAGAAGGAGCTTAAAACTTGTGTAGATACTTATGCCTTAAAGGCGGCCTTAAGCGCCGCGTTGTTTACCGATTAGTTATTAAACCCGGAGTAGAATTATGTACAAACCAAGCCTAACGACCCTGTTGCCCTGCCTATTGGCCTTGTTGTTACCGCGCGTAGGTGCAGCGGCTCAAACCTGCCAAACGGCTACCATTGCAGCGACTACCCCCACCAGCCAGTTCACCATCAAGAACAACGGTACGGTGACGGATAAAAAAAACCGGTTAATGTGGAAACAATGCCCTGAAGGCCTGAGCGGAACAGGTTGCACCACGGGTACAGCAGGCACCTACACCTGGCAAGGCGCGTTAAATCAGGCGCAAGCCGTCAACGCCAGTGGCTTTGCAGGGCATGCGGACTGGCGTGTTCCCAACATCAAGGAGCTGCGTTCAATCACCGAAAAACAATGTTATGAACCTGCCATTAACTTGACGGTGTTTCCGAATACTTCGGAGTCGGCGGTGTTTTGGTCGTCGTCCCCGTCTGCCTACAGTGGCGGCTACGCGTGGGACGTCTACTTCTACTACGGCTTCGACGATGTGAACTTTAAGGACGACGGCTATCAGGTTCGGTTAGTTCGTAGCGGACAGTGATTTTGGGTTTTGTTTTCTTCCGGTTTGGTATCTCTGTAAGATAATGGACAGGCTACTCTTTTTGAATTAGGTTGAACGCATGAAGCGCAAGGTCTACATTGAAACATCCGTCATCAGCTACCTTACTGCGCGTCCAAGTAAAACCATTCTTGGTGCTGCTCATCAACAAATTACCCAAGCTTGGTGGGAGTTTCGCAATCAATACGAATTATTCATATCAGAATCGGTGTGGCGAGAATGCGCCGCAGGTGATTTAGTAGCGGCACAAAGACGATTGAGTGTATTGACAGATATACCTTTGCTTGTGATTGATGAAAATGCTCTTAATATTGCTTCGGAACTGGTACAAGAAGGCATTGTTCCATCCAAAGCAGTTGAAGATGCATTGCATATTGCAATTGCTACGGTTCATGGTGTGGATTATTTACTCACTTGGAATTGCCGACATATTGCCAATCCTGAAATTCAAAGAAGTATTTCGGCATTTTTGGAACAACAAGGATTATTCTTGCCGTTTATTTGTACACCCGAAGAACTATTAGGAAACGAAAATGATGAATGATGAAATTGTTGATGAAGTACGCGCAATTCGAGAAGCTCATGCCGCTCAGTTTAATTACGACCTACGCGCAATCTATGAAGACTTAAAGAAGTCTGAGGCCGAACGCATAGCTGCTGGACACCCATTTATCGCGCCTCCTGCTGTTCTTCCTGTGCCTAGCTCAACGCAGCGGACTCGTTTCGCTCACCGCTGAGTTTTACGTTAGCAGCAATCAGGTTCGGTTAGTTCGTAGCGGACAGTGATTTGGGGTTTTGTTTTCTTCCGGTTCGGTAGCCTGCAACGGGGCGGCGTTTTTGGTATGTTATAATTCGCACGGTTTTAGGCAGGAGGTGTGAAATGACTGATGACGAATTGAAAGAATTGGTGGCGAGTTTGGCGGTTGCTCAGAAAAAAACTGATGAGCAAATGAAGCGCACTGATGAGCAATTGAAACGGATTGATGAGAAGTTGGAGCGTATCGGTATTCGGGTGGGCAATATATCCAACAATCAAGGTGACGTTGTCGAAGAGTTTTTCCTTCAAGCTGACGTTGCCGATGAGTTTTTCTTTAACAGCCTGGTTAAAGACAATCATTTAGGTCCGATTCATTTTGAAGACATCACCATGAATATGCAAAAACATCGTGGGAACATTCAGGAAGAATATGATTTGGTCATGACCAATGGCGATGCTGTTGGCATTATTGAAGTGAAATACAAAGCGCATGAAAAAGACCTGGATAAACTGGAACGTAAAATGCGGCATTTCAAAAAACTGTTTCCCATTTACAACGCTTACAAACTGTATGGTGCCATTGCATCGTTTCACATTAATGATGATGCAAAACGCCAAGCCTTAGAGCGTGGTTTTTTTGTGTTGCAACGTAGCGGTGAAGTGGTGCATACCGATTGTGCGGAGAATTTGCTTGTGTTGTAAGACTACAAACCAAGTTAGATACGGTGTCTTTCCAAAGGGGAAACCGTGTTTTGGTCGTCGTCCCCGTACGCCTACGGCAGCAGCCTTGTGTGACCAGTTTCAGGAATTTAAACAATCAAATAGGTTGACGGTAATTGGGGAGAAACCGAGTTTATGTTAGACTGCCATCATTGATTATTTTTGTGGATAGCTATGGCAACGGTTACTTTTGATACATTGAAATTTGTTGAAAAACTCAAAGCTGCTGGTGTATCTGAATCACAAGCTAAAGCAGAAGCCGAAGCATTGCAAGAAGCGCTTGGAACGGCGGAAATGGCGACCAAACGCGATATTGAACGGGTGGAAAGCCAATTGCGTGAAATGAAGGTTGAAATTACTGGAAAGTTAACGCTTGTACAATGGATGCTGGCATTAATTGTGGCTGCTGAAGTCGTTCCTTTGTTAGGCAAGATTTTTTAATACGCTGCGAGTAAATGGGTGTGAGACACGAACCCTAATACATGATGCGCCGTATTGTTGGGATTCCTTGTCCTATCCTACAAATCACCCATCAATCGTGATGCTGTTTGGTATCGTCTTTTACCAAAAAGCGTACCAGTACATTGGTATCCGAAGCCAGCATTGAAAATCGTTCCGAATTTTTTGCGTGATAACGCGTCTAGCTTAAAATTTTGAATCATTCAGCCCCCTCTTTTTCAAAGGGGGAAGTGAATACTCACCAAATTTTAAATTCGATCACAACTTTATCCTGTAGAATTGCCGATTTTTAGTTTCGAACTATGGTTGTGGGCGACTCATCAATCAAACGTATTGCGTTGACCTCAGGCGAACCTGCCGGTATAGGTCCCGACTTATGTATCCAAATTGCTCAACAGGCCTTGCCGTGTGAGCTGGTTGTTATCGGTAGTCCTCAGTTATTGAAGCAACGGGCTGAGCAATTAGGCTATTCTGTGCAGTTAAACATTTTTGACAGCCAGTTGCCTCCGAAAAGCCAAACTGCCGGCAATCTGACCGTTCTGCCTGCTGAACTGACAGAACCTGTGCAATGCGGCCAGTTAAATCCAGCTAATAGCTGTTACGTGTTAACAACCATCACTGCGGCCACAAAAGGCTGTCTTGACAAGTTGTTTGATGCGATGGTCACTGCACCGGTGCATAAGGCGGTTATCAATGAAGCAGGTATTGCCTTCAGCGGCCATACCGAATTTATCGCTGACATCACGGGCGGTTATCCGGTAATGATGTTGGAAACACCGGGTTTGCGGGTGGCTTTGGTGACGATTCATCTGCCATTGGTGCAAGTTCCACAGGCAATTACTGCGACGCGATTAAGAACGGTGATCGGCGTGTTGCATCAGGATTTACAAACCCGTTTTAACATTGCCAACCCTAAGATATTGGTGTGCGGACTTAATCCCCATGCCGGAGAAGACGGCCATTTAGGGCGGGAAGAGATTGACGTGATTGAACCGGTGTTAAATAGCTTTCGCCGTCAGGGCATGGATATACAGGGGCCGTTACCCGCAGATACCTTGTTTACACCCCAATATCTGGAATCTGCCGATGCCGTTTTAGCCATGTATCACGATCAGGGCCTGCCGGTTTTAAAACACAAAGGCTTTGGCCAAGCGGTCAATATTACTCTGGGGTTGCCGATTATCCGTACTTCTGTTGATCACGGCACTGCCTTAACGCTAGCCGGAACGGGTAAAGCCGACCTTGGCAGTTTACAATATGCTTTACACACTGCATTAACAATGGCAAACAACCTATAAAAGCTATGGCACACACCGCGCGCAAACGCTTTGGTCAAAACTTTTTGCATGACCATGCCATCATCTACAACATTATTGCCAGCCTGGGCGCAAAACCTGGCCAGCATTGGGTTGAGATCGGGCCGGGACAAGGGGCATTGACCGCACCTTTACTGAAACAAGTAGGGCAACTGGATGTTGTTGAACTGGATCGGGATTTGGTGGCCTTGCTCAAGGCAAAATTTAAAGATAACGATAATCTACGCATACACAGTGCCGATGCCTTACGTTTTGATTTTGCCAGCTTGGCACCAGCCAATGAAAAAATACGTATCGTTGGCAATCTGCCCTATAACATTTCCACGCCCTTGATGTTCCACCTGCTGAATAGTGCCAACTGTATAGAAGACATGCACTTTATGCTGCAAAAAGAAGTGGTTGAACGCATTTGTGCGTTACCGGGCAGTAAAAAATACGGCCGATTGAGCGTGATGATGCAATATTATTGCGGGGCAGAATGCTTGTTTGATGTGCCGCCGGAAAGCTTTGATCCAGCGCCGCAAGTGATGTCTGCAATTATAAAATTAATTCCGCACCAGACAGCACCGGTTCAGGCGGACAATGTGGCCCTATTGAATAAAGTCGTCACCCAGGCTTTCTCACAGAGGCGAAAAACCTTGCGTAATTCTTTAAAAAAGATGATTCCAGAAGCAGCAATTGTTGCTCTAGGCATTGATGCAAACTTGAGAGCTGAAGAGATTTCGCTGGCAGATTTCGCAAAACTCAGCAATATCTATCCAGAATATGAAAACAAGGACGACTGATACATAACGCGTTACCAGAAAAACGACCGTGCGACAATATGCCACATTCCCTTTTTCCCATATGCAGTTAAACTATATATAACTCTTGAGATGCAAGCTTCCTAATACAGGGGACTAGAGTTAATATCCTTCTTTATAATGCGACTTTATAAGTCGCGTTTTTTTATCTGCCGATAAGAAAAAATCCATTCCATCTTGCCCAATTTTAAAAGACGTAAAAGGACTTACGTCCCCCCTACAATTCTGATTGATTGCCAATTTTGCTGAGCGCATCGACAATTTCTGCCTGGGTCATATCTTCTAACGGCAGCTCTAACATCTTGGTAATTCTGACGTATAGTGCATTATAAGACGCTTGGAAAGCTTTAGTGATGTCCTCTTCACTACCCGTAACAAGCGCGGGATCGGGTAAACCCCAGTAAGCCCTGATAGTGCCATCCAAATAGGCGGGGCATACTTCGGTGGCGGCGCGATCACAGACAGTAATCACAATATCAATGCCTTTGCCTTCAAACTCATCCCACGATTTACTGGCAAGCCCGTCGGTTGGAATGCCATTACGCTGTAATACCGCTATTGCGTTTGGATTGACTTGTCCGGTGGGGTGGCTGCCTGCTGAATAAGCATGTAAGCGGTTACTGCCCAGGTGATTAATCAAAGCCTCAGCTAAAATACTTCTGCAAGAATTTCCTGTACACAAAATCAGAACGTCTAACATTATCAGTCTCTGTCGTATTTATATAGATGAATTGCCGCATATCTGAGTCGCAAAGGGCAACTCGGATGTCAAGAGGGTATTTAACTCAACCTGCAACCGCAGTGGTGCATTATCTATGTCCGGCGTTACTTAATCAACCTCACATTGTAAGTTGTTTTTTATAACAAGCAAGTGATTGTCGATAAAGAAACGCTCATGCGATCATGTTGTTTTCAAATAACGTCTCTGGTTCAAACACGCTTTTCACATCATGCTTTTTACATCATATCTATGGCTAACTATCCTCTATAAAACACTATTGCTAATTGCTATAAAACTGATACAGTCAGCGACGCTCTACAGTCTTAGGGTCAATTTTAATAATTAATACATGAGAGGTGATAAATGGCTAAATATCAATGTGGCGTTTGCGGGCATATTTATGATGAAGCAGAAGGTGATCCAGATTCTGGTATCGCGCCGGGTACAGTGTGGGCTGATATTCCCGACGATTGGCGCTGCCCGGAATGTGGCGTGGAAAAAAGCGAGTATCATTTCCTCGAGGCATAGCGGAGGATAGTCATTTCTTACAAGGGGGCAGTATGCATATTGTTATCATTGGTTCAGGCATTGCCGGCGTTAGCTTTGCTGAAAAATGTCGGGCGTTATCTGTAGACACACATCATCCTTGCGCAATAACAAGGATCACTTTGGTGACATATGAGCATGATGGCTATTACTCGCGGCCACTGCTCTCCCGTGGTTTTACCAAAAATGACATTGAAAACAGCATTATTCTAAAAAACTTCGATAAAATTCGTGAAAACGGCATTAACGTCATCAGTGGCGCTGAAGTTACCGCGATTGATCGACAGGCCAAAACATTAATGCTGAATAGCGTTTCTCAAGAAAAATCATTAGCCTACGATAAATTGATACTCGCCCAAGGCTCGGCAGCCTTTATTCCGCCGCCTTTCCAAGCCTTTAAAGACCTGTTTTTTTGCTTGAATAGCCTGGTTGATTTGAAAGCCATACGGGCATTTCGCCAGCAATTGTTAAATCAAAATCGAAAGCCGCAGTGGGCGATAATCGGGGGGGGGCTTAATTGGCTGCGAGGTTGCCTCCGATCTTGCTGTTGCTGGCGACAAAGTGACGGTGTTTCACGTCATGGATCGTTTAATGGAGCGTCAATTGGTGAGTGAAGATTCCGCTTTGTTGCTGGACGTCTTACAAAACTCTGGTGTTACCGTGCTGTTAAATCAAAATATTCAGGCCCTCGCCAAAAACGAAGAAAAAATTTGCGTAAAGACAGACAGTTTAGCCGAATTTGATGGGCTTATTGTCGCTTGTGGCTTTAAGCCGCGTACTGAGCTGGCGGCACAAGCGGGTCTTAGCGTTGGTCGCGGTATTAAAGTTAATGCTTTCTTGCAAACCAGTGACGATAACGTCTATGCTTTAGGTGATGTTGCCGAATTACCCAGCGGTAAACTGTATGCCTATATTTTACCGATACGCAGCCAAGCCAATTGGCTCGCTGGTTTTATTATGGGACAGGAACAATCGCCGTGGAACCCGCCGAATTTTACCAGCAAAGCCAAGGTGCATGGTTTTGAAGCGGTGCATCCTTACAACGTATAAAGTGGTTTCTGAGTTGATGCGGTTGAATCAGAAATGCGCTGTGGCAAGTAAAAAAGAGTGATGTATAAGCTGTGCTTTTATGTTCCTGAATCGCATTTGGAATCGGTAAAAAATGCCCTGTTTGCCAAAGGCGCGGGGCAGTATAACGCCTACGATCAATGTTGTTGGCAAGTACGGGGAGAAGGCCAATTTAGGCCGCTGGCAAATAGCCAGCCGTATCTTGGACAAGTTAATTCTACTTTGTTAAATCCAAGTATCGCATAAGTAGTTGATTTAATTCATACTATAAATATTTTTTTAATCTAGTATATCTCAATAGTGCATTTC
>SBAV01000119.1 GCA_005239965.1 Methylobacter tundripaludum | reverse complement strand
TTTTCGATTTTTGCAAAAGGGTAAGCCATTATTAATCACATCAGGTAGGTAAGAAAATTTGTAAATTTTACCGGATTTTCCTAAATTGAGAATTGCTGACATGATTGCGGGTCAAATTAAAATAATTCACGTTACGCAGCACTGGTAGCAGTACTATTATCACTAACGCTCATTCCAACCATTATCCACAGCTATCTCAAGTTAGCCATTGACAATAGCGCCACGACAAAAGCCATTAAAGCTGATCTGGGTGAATTTATCTCGGTACCTACCGGATGCCACGGGATACAAGTTGGGTTAACAGCTCTATCGTCAACCCAACAAATCGGAGCATCAAATGTTGGGTTGCGAAAAGATGCAACCCAACCTTATATCTACGCGGCTGATACAGTGCCTTTTGCCAAAGCGACTGGATAATTGGGATGCTGAGGGTTCACAATCAAAGCTTGCTTACGAGAATCGACGATTAAGTCCATTGCCTCCAAAGGAATTACGCCAAGTAGCGCTTCATTACCCAGCACAACAGCTTCTGTGACATAAGTACGGTTTTCGAAAGCTATTTCAATAGGGGCGATTTTGGGTACTTTGAGTTGGTGCCCATCTGCGAGAGTGACCATTTGACAACTCACTTCAGTGATATCAAAACCAAGTTGTAAGGCAATTTCTTCAGTGACGCACATAAAAGTTGCCCCTGTATCGACCAATGCGTTAATTTCTACAGCTTGACGGTTAAAAAGGTTAGTTAATTTGAGTGTTGCGTATGTTAAACCCATGTTGTTACCTTTGGTATTAAATTATTGTCCAAAGTTTATCACATCAGAAGTGCGGTATTTATCACGAAAAACGGTTATATCTTCACCAAACGAAGCGCATCGCGGGATACAAGGCATTAAAGCCACGAAAGCCTGGATTTCGCAAGCTTCAGCCAGGCTACCTCGCTCGCTGATAGGCCAGATGCCACCGGATGCGAGTAGGTTGGATTAACAGCTTTATCGTTAACCCAACAAATCAGAGCATCAAATGTTGGGTTGTGAAAAGATGCAACCCAACGCGGCTTATATGTTGTTATGTAATTTTAACGTTATGCAACAAAAGTATTTGCCATATATTATCCCCGAATTAAGATTACAAGCCCAGTTGCGACAAATGCAAAAAGGCCGGATGCCATAAAGGCCAGGGTGTAGTCGCCAGCCATATGATGGAGATAGCCGGCGCCGTAAGATGCTATCGCCGCACCGATCTGGTGGGCGAAACAAATCCAGCCAAACACCACGCCGACATTTTGTTTACCGAACAAATCGGCGGTAAGGGCCGAAGTGGCAGGGATGGTCGATAACCAATTCAACCCGTAAACCACAGAGAATGCCATCAATTGCCCTGTCGATTCGACATAAGGCAATAGTAGTAACGATACACCCCGCAGTAAGTAATAAATTGCCAGTGGCCAACGTTTGCCAAAGCGGTCGCAGAGCCAGCCGGACAATATCGTACCAAAGATGTCCGTTGCACCCATCAAACCCAATGAGGTCGCCATCGTCATTTCAGGAAAGCCATGTTCAATGCCGTGCGGAATGAGGTGCGTTTGAAACAGGCCAGAAGTGGTGAGGCCGCAGATACCGAAACTAAACGCCAACAACCAGAATTGCGGATTGGCCATCGCTAGGCGCATTGGGTATAGATCGGGAGGTGATACGACATTGAATGTTCCGTTTGCACCGTAAGCACGTAGATTTTTTTTGCAGGGGTTGTCTACCATTAACCAGGTGACCAAAGGTAATACTACCAAGCCTAGCAATGATGCAATGGCCAATGTTGTTACCCGCCAGCCCTCGTGAATATTCAGGTTCATGAGTATTGGTGTAAAAATCAATTGGCCGGAAGAAAAAGCAGCTCCTAAAACCCCCAAAGCTAATCCCCGCCGTTTGTGAAACCAGCGGTTGATCAAAGCTGACCCCATGACCATTGAGGTGCCACCTGAACCCGCACCGACTACAACACCCCACAATAAATACAATTGCCAGGGCTGTTGCATGAAAGTACTGCCCACGGCACCCAAAATGACTAGGCAAATCATGAACAGCGTAATGGTTTTTGCCCCATACATGTCCATCAGTCGGCCTAAAAACGGACCTGCCAGCCCGAACAAAAACAGGTTGATGGAAACCGCGCCACTGATGGTTTCCCTGTTCCAGTTAAATTCATGCTCCAGGGACAACATGATAATCCCTGGGATAGACCGCAGTGCCGAAGCGACAAACAAACAGGCAAAGGTCACTGCAAGTACTACCCAAGCATAATGGATTCCTGCCTGTTTGTTATTTTCCATAGTGTGTTGATATCTTTATTTGCTCGTTGAGTAAAAAAACGGTTAGTCTATTAAGGCGCGTCTTCCAGGTCATCCAGCAATTCAATCAGTCGTGTTACACCTTGTAGTAGTATTCCCCCCCACACCAAGGGCAAACCAAACCCCAATGACAAAGCCGTAATGAATCGGCGCAGCAAAAAACTCCTCCCGAAACCAGAAGGTATGCCCCCATTCATTAAAACCGACACTCACCAATATCATAAAAGGCCCGACGACAGCCAGCGTCAACGGTAGTGAAATGCCTTTGGCATAAAGCGGCAACCGTGTTCTGGCATAAAGCCAGGCGCAACCGCCAAGGATGATATACATCGGGAAGTTGAAATAAAACTCGATGATATGGTTGGCGGTAAAAGGCGTGTCTCGGATAGCAACCTGATGCCAGGAATTATCCTGTTCGGCAAAATAGCTGCCCGCCCAATACACGGCAAAGGTGTAGACACTGATCCACATGGTCAGGGTAAAATAGCGGCGGATTTCTTCCTTGGGTTTCAGCGTGTCCAGTTTCTTATCACGGGAAAACCATAAATACCCCCATGACACGCCTGCAAAAAGCGTCACAAATGTCACGTTAAAGTTAAACAGCCGCATCCAGTAGACATCAAAAGCGGGTTCAGTGGAATCCAGCCCTGTTGAAACACCATACGCCCCTTGATAAATACGAAAACCCATATAGATGGCAGTCAGTATGCCAAAAGCCGACAGATAGCGGTATAAATCCTTCAAATACCAGGGTGGCATTTTGGCCTGCTCGGCCATTCCTTTTAGTTTTTCAGTTGTTGTAGCCATGACAATTACCTTTTAAGTTGTTAATCAAATTTAGGGATGACAGCCGAGGTGATGCTGGAAATATAGCGTTCACCGTCGTTATCGAAGAAAAAGACCAAACCGCCAATCCGGCTGTCGGCATCGTTAATCAGGCCGTCCAGTTTCTCTGACTCCCACAAGGCATCGCCTGCGGTCATTAACACCGTGCGTTGTTCGCCCGGTTGGATGGGCGCGGGATTATCCAATATCAACCCTTCTTTCGCGATAACACTTTCAGTATTGTTCTGGTCATGTGCAGGCACACTTTGGTTAAGGAAGCGCACACCGCCAGTCGCAAATTCAGTTATTTGAATCGGCTTATCGCTGCCATTCTTGATCTTTAGGCTCAATTTCATCGCTCTTTCTGGTACACGGTATTCTGTCCGCACCGTTTCGACATCGACCACGCCAGCATTGACTTGGGCAGAAAGGGGCAGGATTTGGTCTAATGAGGCTTGCAAAGGTATTGCTTTGGGATATTTGTTCACTGTCATGGTATAAAAGACAAAAACCAGTACCGGCACACCGATGATGATGGCTTTGCCTATATTTTTGTCCAATAGGGTCACCAGTTCATTTTCCAAACCTGCCTGTAACATCCGGTAACGGTCAATAAACAAGGGGCGGCGTACCCACCAAAGCAGCCAGGCTGTACCCAGCAAAGCCCAAAAGCTGTGCCAGAAAATGCCGTTACCCAATCCGAAGGTTTCCATATCGACCAACTCGCCATTGATGGTCTGGACGTTATTGGTAAAATCTCTGGCATCGCCTGCAATATCCAGCCATACGCCCGGCCCCATGACTTGCCCTGCATCCTTTAGGTTAAAGAAAGGATGGATGTGGTAACGTCCTGGTAAACGTCCTTTCAGGACAACCTTGAAGTCGTAGTCACCGCCTGGTTGTAAGGCCACCGAGTTCATGTAGGGCTTGCCGTTTAAGTAACGCTCGGTTCTGATCAGCACGGGACCCGGTGTTGAGATATTTAAAAAGGAGGCATCTGGCCTGGGTACGCTGATTGGCCAATCTTCGGCCACATGAAATTTACCGGTTACGCTAATTTCATCGTTGACATTAAATTTTTGCTTGGACCATTGCACGTCATACCATTGGACGGTGCGCATCCTAACATAGGGTTCCAGGTTCTTTTCCCCATGTGCCATGACAGGCTGTAGAGTTAACATATACACCGAAACTAGTGTACCCAGGAACAACAAGCCTTTTATAAATGGCTGCTTTAGTGCGTTGGCATTAGGGTAACTGATGATTTTAGCCGTTATTGCACACGGTGTGTTTTGCCATAGTGTTTCCATCGTCTTCTCCTTTAGATTCTTTTAAGATAACGGGTCGTGGCAAACCACTTGCCGATATGCCACCATAAGGCGTACATCAGCGTGCACAGAAGGGCTGAGCAGAAGGCCGATAGTGGTGTTGCAATCTGTCCATAAGTGCGTAACGTCCCCCGCTCAATAATACGAAGATATTCCGGCATACCGGTACGGATGTACTGAAAACCGAACATATCGGCCAGGGTCAATTGGCTATTGCCCGCTTCAACGGGGATATGGAACATGCCGAAGATGGGCCAGTTAGCAGGGTAGAACAGCAAGGCGAAAGCAGAGCCGCCGAAAATGGCAGTTACTGTCAGGCTGTTACTTAGCATGAGGATACCATCCAAGACCAGCGCACTAGGCAGCAGTGTCGATGGCATCACCATGTTGATGGGAAAATAATTCCAGTAGTGGTATGCGAAGACACGGGCAATCCAGGTACCTATCGACAAACAGGCAACACACAGGGTTGCGCCCAACGGCAAGCGGAAGTTACTCCACAATACTGCCTGTACTGCCGCCGGAAAGGTAATGCCAATGAGTGGGGTGACCAATGGCCACCATTGCCTGTCCTTCCAGTCCACCCAAAAATCCCAATCGCCCACAGTGAGGGCAAAATGCAAGTGGAACGAACCGATGAACAGAAACAATGCCAATACCAGGACCAGGTAATCATAAGCACGGGTAATACGCGCCTTCTCGCCGGTATACGGCTTAAACGTTGGCTTTGAAAGTTTTGCTGACATAATGTCCTCCTAACAACAGTGATGGATAAGGCTAAGCCGCTTATCCGGAACAGTCAGCATGTTGTCAGTGTGGTTGACCACTTTACGGTGATATAAGTAGTCAATACGAGCCGACAACACGCTTAGGGGACACAGTACGTAAAATTTGTGGCTTTGTTAAATGATGAATTTTCATGTGGGCATGGCCACAATTCATATCATTATCGACTAACTTTTAGCTACCATAAGAGCCACTGCCATTAAGTTAAGAACACGGCCCCTTCTCCAAAGGGAGAAGGCTGGGATGAGGGGAAATTTAACTTGTTGATTTTATCCTCCTCACCCTAGCCC
>SBAV01000224.1 GCA_005239965.1 Methylobacter tundripaludum | reverse complement strand
ATTAAGGATGATGTTGGCAAACTTTATCTAACAACGTGCCATACACGTAAAAATCCTCGTGGGGAGTTAATTCGTTCCTCTGCTGTATCTGCCAATTTTGTGCATGAAAATATGGAACGTAGCCGTTCAAAACGGCAAGTGGTGATGCTGGATAGTTGCTTCAGTGGAGCTTTTGCTGATGGTTTATCTGCTAAAGATGATGGTGCTATCAATATACATGAGCAGTTAGGTGGTGAAGGAAGGGCTATTCTCACTTCATCCAGCTCAACCCAATATTCTTTTGGTTCTAATCAAGGAGGCTCAGAACTTTCAATTTATACGCGTTATTTGATTGAAGGAATGATGACTGGAGCAGCTGATCTCGATGAAGATGGCATTGTTTCCATAAATGAATTGCATGAATATGCCAGTAAGAAAGTTAGGGAAATACAGCCTGCAATGAAGCCGATGATTTATGCGGTTCGGGAAGGCTTTAAAATCAAACTTACTAAAGTTCCTCCTGGTGATCCAAAAGATAAGTATTGTAAAGAAGTCAAACGTTACATTAACCGTGGAGAACTTAGTTTTGTTGGCCGTAAGATTTTAGATGCATTAAAAATTCGCTGTGGACTTTCAGACGCTGATGCAACGGAGATTGAAAATGAAATGTTGGATGTGGCCCGTCAAGAATTTCGCAACAAGTTGCAACACTACGAACGGGATTTTTCAGAAGCTATCCAGCAAGAAAAACCGCTGACTGAGATCGAGCTGGGTGAACTACAGCAAAAACTTAAGCAAATTTTAGGACTAAGAAACGAAGATACCCAACCAATTGAAGCACGGGTTAGAGCTTACAAGGAACATTTGCAACAATATGAGCAAGCGTTTATTGAAGCACTTGAAAAAGATTATCCCCTTAGCGAAACAACTCGGCATCAGTTTCAGAAAATGCAGCAACAATGGGAGTTAACCACTGAAAATATAACTGTAATTGAAAGTCGAATTACAGCTGAAATAGAAGCCTATCGAAACAAATTGCAACAATACGAACAGGCATTTACCAAGGCAATACAGAAAGAATATCCGCTCAGTGATTATAAAATGAGTGAGTTGCGCCAAGAACAACAAAATTTAGGATTGAAACCGGAAGATATTACATCCATTGAAAATCGAATTACGACGGAAATAGAAATTTATCGAAATAAATTACAGCAATATGAAGAGATATTCACCAAATCAACACAGCAAGAATATCCGTTAAGTAAATGGAAACTTAACGAACTACACCAAGAACGAGAAAATTTAGGTTTAAAGAAAAAAGATTCTGTTTCGATTGAAAGTCGAATTACAGCTGAAATAGAAGCCTATCGAAACAAATTACAGCAATACAAACAATTATTTACCAAGGCCACACAGCAAGAATATCCACTCAGTGATTATAAAAAGAGCGAGTTGCGCCAAGAGCAGCAAAATTTAGGATTGAAGCCGGAAGATATTGTATCTATTGAAAATCGAATTACGACAGAAATAGAAATTTATCGAAATAAACTACGGCAATATGAAGAGATATTCACCAATGCAATACGGCAAGAATATCCTCTCAGTGAAAATAAACTTAACGAATTGCACCGAGAGCACGAAAATTTAGGTTTAAAGGAGGAAGATTGTGTTTCGATTAATAATCGAATTACCACTGAAATAGAAACCTATAGAAAAAAATTACAGCAATATGAGCAATCATTCGTCACAACCATACAGCAAGAATACCATCTCACTGATCTGCAACGAAATGAACTAAAGCAGATACAGCAACATTTAAATTTATTGGAAACGGATATTACTCCAATTGAAACGCGAATTATTGCTAAATTAGAAGAATATCTGCAAAAATTACAGCAGTACAAGGAAGTATTAGCTCAAACTATAAAGCACGAATATCCTTTCAGTAAAGAAATTCGGGAAGAATTAAAGCGATACCAATGTATTTTAGAACTTAAGGATGAAGATATAGCAAAAGTTGAACAAGAGCTTATGACATCTGGAAATGTCATTTACCATTCTGATTTTGCTGAGATTGATAACTGGCCACAAGAAATTTTAGGACTTTCTGATTTAGATATTAATCCAATTAAGGCAAAACTTGTTACACCGAAAAATGACTTAGAATCTTCAAGTCATATAAATAATACTCAAAAACAGGAAGAATATAAGAAAAAATTACAGATTTTTGAGCAAGCCGTAGATAAAGCCATACAATCTAAAAAATCACTTTACGTTCGAAATCAATTAAGATGGCTTCAATATAAACTAGGGCTTTCAGATTCAGATGTAGCCTCAATTGAAGATAAATATATTCAACATAGAAATAAAACGACTTGACTTCTATTGAACCAGAAAACCTTACTCAACAGCGCGAAAAAGAATATCAAGAAAAGTTAATGAAATTTGAAAAATCCGCAAATAAATATATGTTTGCTGGAAAATTTTACGATACTCATTATGTACGAAAACAACTCTTAAAAACCCAACGCACTTTAAAACTTTCTGATTCAGATGTAGCTCCAATTAAGACAAAATATCAGCAGCAAAATGAACAAGAAAATTCTCCTGACCCATGGATAATTCCTGAAAAACCAGTATCTCTCATATACCGGAAACTCAAAGATTTTATAGTAGTATGTATATTAATTTTTTCTTCAATAATTTTTTTCGCGCTCCTTTTTTCTAAAGATTCAGTTAAATCTGAAAAAGTTCCTGTAATTGATAAACCAACTGATCGCCCAATTTACATAGCCTCAACTGATCTCATAGATACCCCTGATAATTCCGAAAGTTTACCAAGTCAATCAATACTTAATGACGATAAACCAAATATTGATAAACAAACTGATACAGCAGCAGAGGTGAGACCGCAGCCACCAATAACCCCACCTAAACCACCAGGAAATATTAATCCGGTAGTTAAGTCAGAAATGGAAGGGACGACGTGGCTAGAAGATCGGGAAAATAGTACAGAATTAAAAATTACAACCGAAAGTTGTATAGTCAAAGATTTTTTGAATGAGGGATATAAGTTTTTTGCGTCATCTTCAATACCTAAGGCCAAACTGAAAAAAACAAAAGATGCTTACTTTGTATCAAATAGCCGCGCAACTACTGTTTATGGTTGCTGGTTTCAAAAGGCAGGTAGCCTAATTCATGTAAAATGGGAAAGAAAGCATGACAGAAAAATTTGGGAACAAGACCTTAATCTTGAAAATGAGGGTATATGGTCAAATCAGATTGATGGGAATGGAAAAAAACGGCTTAAAGATGATATTAACGAGAGGATTAATATCGTTTGGAATAGAACAACAAAAGAAATAAGAGCCGCTCTTAGACCAGAGCAAAAAAAATGGCTAAAAGAACGTGAAAACAACTGTACGTTGAAAACTCCTACTGGAGAGTCTGTTAGTGTTTCTAGGCAAAAAGCTTGCATGGCCATAATGACAGATGAAAGAACTAATGTTTTGAAACAGCAAATTACTGCAATGGAAAAATAATTGTCGTTAGTCAAGTACACCGATTTATTCCCGTTTTAACTACCGAATCAGAATTAGGCAGCAATTTCAACATCCCACCCAGGGAAAACCAATACGGCTGGATGACATTTAAGCGCTTTTGCTAAAATTTTTGCTCGCTCAACGCCTAAATTTACCTTGTCATGCTCAATTGCAGATAGAGTAGATTGGAGGATGCCTGTCAGTTCAGCTAATTCATTTTGAATTTGTTTTTTTACTAAAACCGAAAATCAGCCATGTTCTACAAGCCGACCTTCCACATACTTGTGTAAAACACTAGAAATAAGTGTTTGATAAGGTAAGCCCTCACTTAAAGCACGCTTTTGAAGTAACCGTAAATCCTTAGATGAGATGCGAATATTTATACGGCTATCTTTTTGGAATGTAGCCGTAGCATATTCTTTATGTTGTTTAAGCTCAGATTCAACGTTTGAAACTTGCGTGAGAGTGCCAGACTCAAAAGCTTCTAAAATTTCTTGTTCTTCGAGATCAAGTTTTTTCATGTTTTTTGCCAGTAGAACGCCTTGCTATCTCAATCAGGGAGCGTAATGCAGTATTGACAGATTTAGCGTCTGGAAATGCGGCAACAACATCAGGCTCTAACCGAACCATGTCACCAAAGCTTTTACGTCCCGATCCCGTTTTTCTCACCTGTAAACTTTTTAGGTCATATTCTGGCCGGAGTTCATCTTCAATTTCAGTCTTGTCATATTATTGTTCTCTTTGTGCTTTTCAAGGCGAAGAAGGTATTACATACCTAATAAAAAGCCATTGTACGATACAAGAGCCTTTGAAGAATGACCGCTATAAAACCATCAAAATATGCGGATGACCACTTAAATCTTGATAAATGGCATCAAGTTGCGGTTTGCTGGTAGCGGTGATGGTAACGGTGATTGAAACATAAGTACCGTTTTTGCTGGGGCGCGTTGTTACGCTGTCTTGAGTAACGCTATCGGTATGGCGACGAATAATGTCTATAACCAATAAATCAAGTTCCAAATTTGATTTACCCATTGCCTTGATGGGAAATTGACAAGGAAACTCTAAAAGCGTTTCTTCACTCATACCAAAGATTGTTTGTTGGCTTGAAACAGTTGGTTCATTCTATGCCACAAAGGACCGGGGTTACCGTCGCCAATCAGTTGGCCATCACATTCTATGACGGGTATGATTTCACGGGTAGAACTGGTGATCCATATCTCGCTGGCGCTCAGTAGCGCTACCAAGTTAAAATTTTCTTCCTTACAGGGAATGTCATTATTTTGGGCAATTTCTAAAATGACATCACGGGTAATGCCTGGCAAAATTTCATTACTTTTGGGTGGTGTCATCAACACGCCATCAATCACGGCAAACACGTTACTTGCTGCACCTTCGGTGATATAACCGTCTTTAACTAAAATGGCTTCTGCACAGTGTTGGTCGATAGCGCTTTGTCTGTGCAGGATATTAGCCAATAAAGTGATGGCTTTGGCGTTGCAAAGCTTCCAGCGGGTATCGGGCATGGTGACGACCTTAATGCCGGTATCGCGTTCTGCCAGCGGCACGATAGGTGAGCACATGGCAAACACCGTAGGCGGTGTATTTTCCGGGAAGGCATGATCTCTTTTAGGAGCAGCACCTCGGGTAATTTGCAGATAAATATACTGATCCTGGTTGCCGTCCAATAGTGGGTTTAAGATATCAAACCATTGCTCGCGGCTATGGGGATTAGCCAAGCGTATGGCAGCCAGGCTGTTTTCCAGTCTTTCCATGTGTTCTTGGAAATGGAACAAGCGCCCAAAATAAGACGGGATAACTTCATAAATACCATCACCAAACAGGAACCCTCTATCCAATACGGATATTTTAGCCTCACTCAGGGGCAGATATTGGCCATTGAGGTAAACGGTATTATTTGTCATCTGATTTTTCCATCATTTGTAAAACACTGTCTATAAACCGTCTGAAAATACTGCCTTTTTCAACGCTTTTAAGTGCGATTAAATCTTTATTGGCAATAACTTCGCCTTTAAGGGTAACATTGACCGAGCCGAACTTGTCGCCGGCTTTAACGGGGGCGATAATTTTTTTGTCAACATTAATAACTGCCTTAAGATCTTGATAATGGCGACGTGGGGCGGTGACATACAGATCTTCCGCCAAACCGAGTGGCAAAGCTGTTTCTTGACCTTTCCATATTCTAGGTTCACTTAAGGCTTTTTTGCCTTCATACAAACGGTGTGATTCGAAAAACCGGAAGCCGTAATTCAACAAGGTCTGGTTTTCTACGGCTCGGGCAGTCTGGCTTTTGGTGCCCATAACAACGGAAATAAGCCGCATTTCATCTCTTAGCGCAGAAGCTACCAAGCAATAACCCGCCTCTTCCGTATGCCCAGTTTTTACACCATCAACCGTGCCATCGCGTGACAGCAATAAGTTACGGTTTTGTTGGGTGATTTTATTGTAGGTAAATTCTTTTTGTGAAAACCACTTGTAGTATTCAGGAAATTCTTTGATAAGCGCTCTAGTCAAAATACCGAGATCGCGTGCAGTTGTGTAATGACCTTCGATAGGTAAACCGTCGCTGTTTTTAAAATGCGTGTTGATCATGCCCAGTCTTTCAGCATTTTGATTCATCATTTCAGCAAAAGTGGCTTCATCGCCGGCCACATGTTCAGCAAGTGTGACGCTGGCGTCGTTA
Source organism: Methylobacter tundripaludum (assembly GCA_005239965.1). Lineage (GTDB taxonomy): Bacteria > Pseudomonadota > Gammaproteobacteria > Methylococcales > Methylomonadaceae > Crenothrix. Next base: position 7,098 of record SBAV01000224.1, on the reverse strand, counting down.
CCTGATTGAATAATAACACCCTGCAGCAGATCTTCAATTTTGACGCGGTCATTAACCTGCACAAACATTTTAGAACCGGTGGTTTTCCAGGCTTTCTCGCTGACTGTAGCGACATCATCCAGATGCAAACGCCCGCTTTCGATTTCCTTAAAAACCACATAAGTAGTCATGATCTTGGTCAGGCTGGCGGGTGCCAGTTTGGCATCGGCATTGTTTTCAGCCAACACTTTGCCTGTGTGAAAATCGAGCAGGATATGACTGCTGGCCGCTATGGTCGGTGATGAAGGCGTCAGAACCTTAGCATCTTCCGATATAGAGGGCTGCGGCAAAGGGGGGATAACCTTGGCATCTTCGGAAAGCGCCTGGAAGGAGGCGCTCAGTAATCCAAAAAACAAAAAGAAGTAAATACGGATAAAACCTTTAAAAAGTATCATTGATTTATAGAGAAAGTTCCAGTAAAACACTCTCTATATTGTAGCATGTGATTACATTTATTTGGCGTCGGCAATAAATTGTGTGTTTTTGATACCCATTTTCGATAGCTTAGTCGTCAGTTGGCCGGCATGTTGTTCTGATTTTAAAGGGCCAATTTGCACAGTATAAAATGTTGATTTTTTATAGCTTGACTGCTTGATACTAGGCGTTGGCAGATTTTGCGCTGAAATTGTGCTTTGCATGGCTTGGGCTGATTTTTGGCTAGGGAAACTGCCAACTTTTACATAAATATTTTGTTCAGAAGGTGCGGCTGCTTGCTCTTCATGTGCAACTCTACGCGGGTTTCCTATTGCTTTAATAACGACAGAACCGGCACCTTTGCTATGAATGCCGAGTTTTTTGGCAGCAGCATAAGACAAATCCAAAATTCTGTTGCCGTGAAATGGGCCTCTGTCGTTGATGCGAACAATAACGCTACGATGATTGGCAGGGTTGGTGATTTCGGCGTAAGACGATAAAGGCAGGGTTTTGTGAGCGGCGGTCATGGCGTACATATTAAATCTTTCGCCAGTAGCAGTTTTTTTACCGTGAAATCCAGGGCCATACCAGGAAGCAATGCCTTTTTTGATGTATCCGGTGAAGCGGGGAAGGAAACCGTCTTGGTCAGAAGAGTCGTCTGATTGGACATTGCCTGAAGAGGCGGGGGAAAGAATGGAACTGTGATAATCTTTTCGAGAGGCTTGAGCGGTTAAGCTGTTGGTAAAAATAAAACACAACATAATGCTAGTAATAACCGGTTTTAATCTGTTCATGGGAAAGAACCTTTTTTATTTAAGATAGATTCGCTTAACTGAAAAACCGCCATGGCATACAGTGCGCTGTGGTTATACCGGGTAATGACATAAAAATTGTTCAATCCCGCCCACAATTCGGTGCCCTGTGGTTGTTCAAAGCTAAGCAGCTTTACTTCGGTGTCTAAAGGTAATGGTCTCAAGGTTGTCAAGTCGAGCGATTCTAACTCAGCTAATCTTAAATCCGGCTTAAGGCCTTTGCTTAATTTGGCTTTATATCGGTCGTTTTTTGCTATTATCGGCACAGCGATTGCTTGCTTGGGCTGCCAATGATGATTGGCAAGATAGTTGCCTATACTGGCGATGGCATCTTCTGGGGTATGCCAAATGTCGGTGTGATTATCATTATTAAAATCAGTGGCATAAGTTAAAAAGCTGCTGGGCATGAACTGTGGCATACCCATAGCTCCGGCATAAGAACCGGTTGGATTGAGGGGGCTAATTTGCTCTTTTTTGCACAGCAATAAAAATTTTTCCAATTCACCCAAAAAAAATTGACTGCGTGGCGGATAGGCAAAGGCGAGTGTTGATAAGGCATCGATGACGCGGTAGTTGCCGGTCTTTTGGCCATAAAGCGTTTCAACACCCAGGATGGCGATGATAATTTGTGGTGGAACGCCATATTTCTGTTCGGCTTTGGCCAAGGCTTGAGCATATTTCTGCCAAAATTCCACACCGCCGTTAATACGAGCATCGGTCATAAATATTTTTCGATATTTATACCAAGGCAAACTTTCGGCGGGCGACGATATTTTTTTGATAATGTCATTTTTTATCTCAACAGCCTGAAATAAAGTATCCAGTTCCGTCTTATTGTAATGATGGTCAGCAACCATACGATCAATAAAGGAATTCATGGCATCTGACTGTTTCGGCGAATTAGCGCAGGCTGTCAGTGTAAAATAAGCACAACACAAGATGCTACGGAGAAGAGGTTTTGATAATTTCATTTTAACGGGGTAAAAGTTTTCTGTGGGTGTGTATCGACATCAGAATGCCGAAACCAGATTGTAAGGTCACTGCTGAGGTGCCGCCATAACTAATCAGGGGTAAGGGTACGCCAACGACTGGTAATATACCGATAACCATGCCGATGTTAACAAAAACGTAGACAAAAAATGTAAAGGCCAGGCTGCTGGCCAGTAAGCGGCAGTAAACATCCTGTGCCTGTACGGCAATATAAAGACAGCGACCGATGATAAACAGGTAAAGCGTCAACAAGCCCAAACAACCGAACAGGCCAAATTCTTCGGCAAAAACGGCAAAAATGAAATCAGTATGGCTTTCTGGCAAAAAGTTCAGTTCGGATTGAGTGCTACCTGTCCAGCCTTTACCGTAAATGCCGCCGGAACCAATGGCGATTTTTGATTGAATGATATGGTAGCCTTTCCCTAAAGGATCGGCTTCAGGGTTGAGCAGGGTGATGACCCGGTCCCGCTGGTAGGGCTTCATGAAATGCCAGATGATCGGCGCCAAGGATGCCAGCATACCGACAATGGCCAATATAAAGCGCCAGGACAATCCGGCAAAAAACAGCACCCCCGCACCAGCACTAGCCACTAATATGGCGGTACCCAGATCCGGTTGTTTGGCGATCAACAATGTCGGCACCAGAATCAGAATGATAGCGATGAACAAATGCCTCGGCTTGGGTGGCAAGGGGTGTTCTGACAGGTACCAGGCGATCATCATGGGTGTTGTGATTTTGATGATTTCTGACGGCTGAAAACGCATAAAGCCAAGGTCCAGCCAGCGCTGTGCGCCTTTGCCTATTGTGCCCATAATTAACACGGCAACCAGCAGAAAAACACCGAAGCCAAACAATCCGGCAGAATAGCGTTTAAATTGGTTGGGATTGACATGGGCTAAAAGTATCATCAGGCCAAAAGCGAGGACCATACGGGCAGCCTGGCGCGTTAATACCCCCATGTCCTGTCCGCCGGCGCTGTAGAGGATGACAAAGCTGAGTAATGAAGTAAGAAGAAGCCCCACAAACAGGGGGATGTCGATATGCAGCCTCCTGAGGATATTTCCGAGGACAGAAGGCTGTTTAAAATGTTCATGGCGTGTTTCGGTCCGCACTATTATCTCCTAAATATTGTTTGATAACTTTGGCAGCGATAGGCGCTGCCACTGAACCGCCGTGACCACCGTGTTCGGCAATCACTGCAACTGCAATCTGGGGGTTATCGGCCGGCGCAAATGAAATAAACAAAGCATGGTCATGCAGTTTGAACCCCAGGCTTCTTTCATTATATTTTGCGCCCTGTTTAATGTTAAAAACCTGGGCGGTACCCGTTTTGCCGGCAATCTGATAATTGATGCCGTGACTAATGCCTTTTGCCGTGCCCCGTCCACTGTGGATAACATTAATCATGGCGGAAACAATGCTGTTGATATTGTCCGGCTTAAGTGGAATAACGTCTTTATGAATTTCAGGGCCTTTGGTGGTGGCATTGGCTGATACGATTTTATCAACCAAAAAAGGCGTGACGACATTGCCCCGGTTGGCCAACGTTGCAGTAGCCCTGGCAAGCTGTAACGGTGTGACTAAGTGAAAGCCCTGGCCGATACCGGTAATTAAGGTTTCGCCAGGATACCAGTTTTGATTCTTTTCTTTACGCTTCCATTCACGGGAAGGCAGGATACCCGCTTTTTCACCGATGAGATCAATGCCGGTTTTTTCACCGAAGCCCAGTTTTTGCATAAAATCATGCATGTGGTCTATGCCTAAAAGACTGGCGAGACGATAAAAGTAAACGTCGCAGGATTGGGTAATCGCTTCGCTCATATTAACGGAACCGTGACCGGTTTTTTTCCAGTCGCGAAATTTATGTTTATCGGTGGGCAATTGATAAAAGCCTGGGCAGTAAAGTTTTTGCTGCTTGCTAATGGCGTTGTATTCTAGCCCCGCCAAAGCAATAAACGGCTTAACGGTAGAGCCTGGCGGATACAGCCCCCGTAAGGCGCGGTTATAAAGCGGCTGATCATCCGAGGATGTTAATGCCTTATATTCGGTACTACCTATGCCTGATACGAAAGGGTTTGGATCAAAACCGGGCCGGCTGGCAAAGACCAACACGCCGCCGGTTTTAATTTCAATGGCGACGACCGCCCCATTGAATTTGTCCAAACCATCATAAGCGGTTTTTTGTAAATCCATATCCAGGGTAAGATACAGATTGGCGCCTGCAATGGGTTCGACTTCATTGAGAGTCTTAAGCGCGCGTGCCTGTACGTTGGTTTCCATTTCCGCATAACCGGTCTTGCCATGTAACATGGCTTCATAGGAGCTCTCAATGCCGAGTTTGCCAATATAAGTGGAGCCACTGTATTCGGCAATGGGTAAAGATTTGAGTTCTTTTTCGTTAATACGCCCCACATAACCGACCACATGGGCGGCCAATTCCTTGAAAGGATAATTTCGAACCAAATGCGTTTTGATATCAACGCCGGGAAAATAGGGTCTGACCACAGCGAATTTCACCATTTCTTCGTTGGTCATATTGGTCAGCAATGTCGAGGGTGCAAAGCGCTTTTGGCGTAACCGAAGCTTATGAAACTGCTCAATTTTTTCGTCTGGGATATTTAATAGTTTTTGCAGGCGCAGCAAAGTGTCATTAAGGTTGGCAGGGTCTTTGCCAATTTTATCCGGTGTAATTTCCAATTTAAAAGTTTGGGTGTTTTCCGCCAGCACACGTCCTTTGCGGTCATAAATCATACCGCGCGTTGGCACCAGGGGCGTGATTTTGATGCTGTTTTCTTTGGCCAGTGTTGCGTAGTGAATATGGCCTACGATTTGTAAGTAAATAAGCCGTACTATCAGGCCGGAAGTCAGCACGGCAATGGTGACAAAAGCCGCAACTATCCGGTTGAGAAACAGGCGCTCTTCCTGTAATTTATCCCTCATGGGGTATTCACGAGATGCCATGACGAACTAACCTTTCACTTGCTGCTTCGTAACAGCCGGACAAAACGCAGTGATTTATAAACAATGGGCCAGCACAATGTACCGGTTACCACGGGCAACCAGAAAGTTGGGCTCAGTTGCCCCGGAGTTTGCAAGTTTTTTACCCAAAAAAGCAAAAGTTGCGATAGCAGCAGAAATAAAAAAATGAACAACTCTTGCTGAATCAAGGGAAATGGCCGTAGCCGTTTGTGTAGTTTTATACAGGCGTAACTGACTAATGAGTAGGCCAGGGCATGTTGACCGAATAATCTGCCTGTCAGCACGTCGGTCAGCAAGCCGAATATCCAGGCATGGAATATGCCGACACGTTCAGGTATGGCGATAGTCCAGTAAATCAATGCCAATAACACCCAGTCCGGATTGAAGATTTCGATAAAATTTGGCCAGGGCGCTATTCTTAAATACATGGCCATAATCATTGTGGTGAGAATGCGGCCAAACCTGTAGTAATTATTCATGGTTTGGTTACGGGTGCTGACGGGCTCTGTGTAAGTGGTACGCTCAAGGGCATAGGGCTGGATTTGCTCCAAACAATCATCAGCTCTCTGTTTCTATCCAGCATGGCTTTGGGGGTTGCAGTAATGGTTGGAAACGGTTTGGTCGATTCCGGTGTAAAATTATCGACCACGCCAACCGGATAGCCTGGGGGGAAAATGCCGCCAAGACCCGATGTAATCAGTAAATCCCCCGGCCGAATATCGGCATTATTGGGTAAGAAAGGCAGGTTTAACCGGTTGATTTGACCGCTGCCTACCGCAATGGTTAACAAGCCATTGCGGTTAACTTGCACGGGGATGGCGTGATTCAGGTCGGTGATGAGCATGATTTCCGAGCTGAATGGCAATGCCCTGAAGACCTGCCCAACGACGCCGTTAGTATCGAGTACCGGCTGCTGTGGATGGACGCCAAAGCGCGTACCCTTGTTGACGACGACAATATGCTCATAAGGCACCATCCTGATCGACAGCAACTCGGCGATTAACACTTGTTCACCCAGTTTGAAAGAATTTTCCAACAGCGCCCTAAGGCGGATGTTCTCTTTTTCCAGTGCATCGAACTTAAGCAGCTTAGATTTGGTTATAAACTGTTCTTCACGCAATTTTTTGTTTTCTTCTTTCAAGACTGAATAAGAACTAATTGATTCTTTAGCGTTTTCCAGCGCTACGATCGGCGCATCAACCAAGTATTTTACCGGGTCAACCAAAACGGACAAGCTTGAGCGCAGCGCATCCAAGCGAGGGCTTTTGTGTTCAGTTACCAGTAAAGCAATAGAAACAATGAGAGCCACAAGTAGGCGGGTAGTGATGGATGGGCCGGTAGCAAATATAAGTTTTATAGCGGCTAATCTCGTATTCTGTTAACAAAGCCAAGCGACCGGATTGAGTTATTTCAGTCGCTACCTGAATATATAGTTTATGCGATGTTCGATTTTTTATTTAACAAATTGATTTAATTAATTTTATAATTAAAAATTCGAAGCCAAAAATTTTGGTGCAATTAAAATCAATAAGTTATAAAAGTCGAACAGCGCAATATATTTACGGTTAATTGATTACTCCAGGGAGAAAGCCGAAACACCTTTTTTGTCCAACATTTCTAAAACCATGCCCCCACCTCTAGCCACACAGGTGAGAGGGTCATCGGCGATGTAAACGGGTAAACCGGTTTCTTCAGAAATCAGACGGTCTATATCTTTGAGTAACGCCCCGCCACCGGTTAAATAAATACCGCGATTAGCCACGTCAGAACCAAGCTCAGGCGGAGTTTGTTCCAGCGCCAGTTTTACGGCGCCGACGATACCGGAAAGAGGTTCTTGCAGGGCCTCTAAAATTTCATTACTGT
>SBAV01000385.1 GCA_005239965.1 Methylobacter tundripaludum | reverse complement strand
ATTGAGATATACTAGATTAAAAAAATATTTATAGTATGAATTAAATCAACTACTTATGCGATACTTGGATTTAACAAAGTAGAATTAATCCGGTATCAATATGGCTAAATTTAACTGCCAAACGAGTTAATTCAACATCGTTTTTAACATTAAGCTTGGTGTACAAACGATAGCGGTATGTATTAACAGTTTTCGGGCTTAATACCAGCATTTCTGCCATTTCCTGGATGGTTTTGCCTTGCAAAATCAAAGTGACCACTTCGGCTTCCCGCTGCGACAATTTGGCAAACGGCGATTCATTAGTCCCAGGCAATCCCTGGAAAGCCAAATTATTGGCCACATCCGAGCAAAGATAGCGTTTTCCCGCCATGATTTTATTCATAGCGGTAATCATTTCCTCTACCGGCGAATTTTTTGAGATAAATCCCATCACACCCAATTTAAGCAATTGATGCGGGATTGGGCCATCGTTATGAACAGACAGGGCAATAATCTTAACATCCGGGTCGTGCTGCAATATTCTGCGGCACGCCTCTATACCGCCTATGCCAGGCATATTGATGTCCATCAGCACCACGTCCGGCTTAAGCTCTTTGACAGCTATGACAGCCTCTTCGCCCGATTTGGCAATACCGACAACGGTAATATTTTCATTCGCATTCAATAATGACGCAATACCCGTCCGGACAAGTTCGTGATCGTCAACAAGCAAAACATTAATCATAGTTTGTGATTTTTGTGTAGTTATGAAGCGTATAGTGAATATAGAACACTTTGAAAATATCGTGACTATTTAAAAAACGAATATACACCAACGTCGCTGTTGTCATACATAGGTAGTTATACCTATATGCCCCCTGTTTATTGATAAAAAAAGGGTTTTGCCGATATTTTTACGCTCCATTTAAACAATCAGTCTCGATTTTATTGATACTGATTTAAAAATTGTCTTTTAGCCTCCTGATTTCTGCAAAAATTTGCACCGGGGTTTTGTTGATCATGCCGATTGTCTTTTGCAAACTGGTGCTGTCTTCCCTAAAAAACGGGTTGGTTGTCAGCTCTTGCGCTATGGTTGATGGCACCGTAGGCTGATGATTGGCGCGTAGCTGATTGACGGCACGCATTTTTTGTTGCAATTGCACATTATCAGGCTCGACCGTTAACGCAAACTGGCCGTTACTTTGTGTGTATTCGTGGGTGCAATAGATTTGCGTTGCTGCCGGCAAGGCTTTTAATTTTTGTAGCGACTGCCACATTTGTTCAGCCGAACCTTCAAACAAGCGGCCACAGCCCATAACAAACAAGGTATCACCACAAAACAACTTTTGCTGGCCGGGAAAATAATAGACGATATGATGTAGCGTATGGCCGGGAGTAGCCATAATTTTAATGCTGTGCTTGCCTAGCGATAGCGTATCGTTGTCATTAACGCCAATATCTATGCCCGGAATGCGATTGTAATCGCCTTGCCCTGCAATGATTTTGCAGCCGGTTTTCTGCTTCAATTCCAGATTACCGTCCACATGATCCCAATGATGGTGGGTGTTGAAAATATAATTTAATGGCCAGTTTTTTTGGCTGATGGCATCCAAAACCGGTTGTGCAAGCCCTGGATCGACCGCCGCAGTTTCACCGGATTCAGGGTCGTGAATCAGATAAACATAGTTATCTTTCAGTATGGGTAGTTGCAGTATTTCTAGCATGGCCCTCAAACCTTCGCGGCCTTAGTGCTACTGCATGGGTAAGCCATCAGGCACAAAACGCTTCGATTTGGTTAAAGATGGATTCGCTATCCAATCCACATTCTCTGAGCAACTCCTCGCGCGTACCTTGCTCAACAAAACAATCCGGCAAGCCAATGTTTAACACCGGCATGAGAATTTTTTGCGCTTGCAAAAACACGTTAACTGCGCTGCCCGCACCACCGGAAATCACGTTTTCCTCAATGGTAACAAAACTGTCATGCGTTTTTGCCAGTTCCAGGATCAATGCTTCGTCGATAGGTTTGACAAAGCGCATGTTGACCACAGTCGCATTCAACCGTTTACCGGCGACCAAAGCCGGCGCCACCATACTGCCCCACGCCAAAATGGCAATACGGCTGCCCTGTTGACGCACTTCCGCTTTACCTATCGGCAACGCCGTCATGGTTTTTTGTATGGCTACACCAGGACCTTTGCCGCGCGGATAACGCACAGAAGCAGGGCCTTCGTGAATAAACCCGGTGTACAACATTTGCCGGCATTCATTTTCATCAGCCGGGGCCATGACTAGCATATTAGGCACACAGCGCATAAAGCTATAATCAAAGCTGCCCGCATGAGTTGGGCCATCAGGGCCGACCAGACCGGCGCGATCCAGGGCAAATAGCACATCCAGATTTTGAATGGCCACATCATGGATCAATTGATCGTAAGCCCGTTGTAAAAATGTCGAATAAATGGCCACCACCGGTTTTGCGCCTTGACAAGCCTGACCGGCGGCCAAAGTGACCGCATGTTGTTCAGCAATGGCGACATCAAAATAACGTTTTGGAAACCGTTCGGAAAATTTTACCAGGCCAGAACCTTCGCGCATGGCAGGCGTAATGCCCAATAGCCGTTCATCTTGTGCCGCCATATCACACAACCAGTTACCAAAGACTTCGGTATAGGAGGGATGTGGCGAGGGCGCAGATTTTGGCAGGCTGTCGCCATTAGGATCAAATGCCGGCACGCCGTGATAGGCCAAAGGGTCTTTCTCTGCTGGCGGGTAACCTTTGCCTTTTTTGGTGACGATATGCAAAAAGCGCGGCCCCGAAATCTGCTTAAGGTTTTCCAGCGTAGACACCAGCATATCAACATCATGGCCATCGATAGGGCCAATATAATTAAAGCCCAGCTCTTCAAACAAAGTGCCCGGAATAATCATGCCTTTCATGTGTTCTTCGGTACGGCGAGCCAACTCCCAAACTGTAGGCATTTTGCCCAACACTTTCCGGCTTTCCTCGCGGATGGAAGAATAAAACCGGCTGGATAGAATTTTCGCCAGATAATTATTCATCGCCCCGACATTCGGCGAAATGGACATATCATTATCATTGAGTATCACCAACAAATTGGCATCAATGCTGCCCGCATGATTCATGGCTTCATAAGCCATACCACCGGTGATACTGCCATCACCGATAATGGCGACCATTTGCTTGTTTTCGCCTTTCAATTCTGAGGCAATCGCCATCCCTAACACAGCACTGATCGAAGTACTGGAATGGCCAACACCAAAGGCGTCGTATTCGCTCTCGGCACGGCTTGGAAACGCACAGACACCGTTTCGCGTGCGAATCGTGGTTATGCGGTCTTTTCGTCCGGTCAGAATCTTATGCGGATACGCCTGATGCCCGACATCCCAGACCAACTGATCGTTAGGCGTATCGAAAACGTAGTGCAAAGCCACCGTCAATTCGACCGTCCCTAGCCCCGCTGAAAAATGGCCACCGGAAATACTCACTGATTGGGTTAAGAACTCACGCAGTTCTTTAGCCAGGGGCTTGAGCTGATCCTTGGCGAGTTTGCGAACATCGGCTGGAATCGTGATAGGGTCAAGCAAGGGGTAAGTGTGTGATGGCTTCATATTAATAAAGGGGTTCGCGATAGAATATCAAGATGAGCCCAATCTGAAACAAGGCTGCAACGGAAATAAAACCGGCCATTTCTTTGCCGGGACTGTCCAGCTTTAATTCCAGCCAGCGACCACAGGCTAGAACAAGAGAGAATATTCCCATCGTCGTGTGGCCTACCTGGATGAGAAAAGCACTTTTGGCCTGAAAACCAACGTGCGAGTGTGTTAACAACATTAAGCCACCGAAAGCGGCGAGCACCGGGAACATCAAGGATTTTTTGCTACTGGTATCATGAGATGCACGGGCGCTGAGTTCTATAAGGCCTAAGACAAATACCAGTAGCGTCGCAATCCTGTGCTGTAACACTTCACCGTTATTGAACGTACTGTCCCAAAAGCCTATCGGCCCTAATGGCCAGGTTTCAGCATCACTGCGGAAAAACAGGAAGATGCCCAAGGCCACAAAACCCAACGGCCAATAGCTGGCGAACTTAAGCTTGGGATGCCCTGCATAGGAAAGCATCGCAAAAAAGCTCATGACCGTTAGAAAAATGCCTGCAATGTTATGATTATAATTAGACCACTCCGTGGCCGCTACCGAAGGCACCTGGTCTATAATCGCCACCCGGCCAGCTTCCCCGGCGATCAGCGCGGTATGCGTCGGTGAACTGATTCTTGGCATTTTCGGATTGAAAGTGTCTAACACCTCTTGCCAGGTAGCGGTCAAGGCCGGAATATCAATCGCTGGAGGCTGTGAGGCAAGGCTTGCGGCAGTAAACAATAAAGTCACCAGAATCAATGCTTCCGCTTCAATATAGTAGGGTACACGGTGATTCAAATTGTAATCATTACCGGAGTATCCATATTGCAGTACGGATGACCTATTTAATCCGGCCAAGCCTAATGCCAAGCTTAAAAGAGTAACTTTTACGAATAACAGATTGCCGTACCCTGTTCCGATAAGGCCATTCCAGGTATCGATATATTGTAAGGCGATAGGCAAACCTGACACTAAAATCAGCCCTACAGACACCATGCCAAAACGCGAGAAGCGTTTGAGCAATAACGGCCATAACTCGGCGCTCACCTGATTATCACGGCGCAGCAGCCAAAGATTAATCAGCATAAACACCCCACCGATCCAGGCAGCCGCAACGATTTGATGAATGACGGTAAAGCTCATGAGGAACAGTTTGTTATCAAAACGCCCGGCAGCATGGACTAACCACGCACTCGAAATAATCATCGGCAAAGCGGCCAAACCTGCCCTCATCCAATGTTTTCGCGAACTGGGATAATGGCGCAAGTAGTAATAGCAGTAACCGGCTAACGCTAGCGTCAATACACTGCGAACAATGCCACCAAAAAATTGCGTGGTTTCGGCAAATTCAGGAAACGGCCATCGATCCAATACAGCAGCCATCAACCATATTTTCAGAATTATTTTAAAAACCTGTGCTGCCACCAATAAAAACATGCTTTTGTACAACAGGGTAACCGTTTTCTCCAGAAGAACGGTACTGTACTGACGCACATCATGCCAGGGACGCAACACAAAAAGCACCCACAACAAACCACCGATGGCCAATGAAAAGCAAATCAGATCAAAGCCGCCAATAAGGGAATCTAAAAAATCAGCAATACCAGCCATTGATGCTCACCTACTGTACTACAGAAAAATGAATAACGTCTTCTGTCAAATGGCCATCAGCCGCAAAGACCTTGAATTTAAGGGCGTAATCACCCGAATCCAGTGCCGGCAGCATCACGACAACCTGTCCTTGTTTGTCACCGTGGCTTATTTGCAAAGGCATATGTTTATCACCCTTACTGACCAGAAACATTTGCGACAAACCCAGCTCTACCCGTGAATTAAAAGTCAACGTCACCTTATCGGCCTGATGGGCATGAACCGGTGTTATTTTTAAAGAATAATCAGTGACTACGGCGTGCGCTGATGCTAAATTTGCCTGAGAACAGCACAGCATTAAACTTAACAACAAACAACATTTCCTAGCCATTTTTCTTACCCTTAAGCGCATGACTGGCCAAATTTTTACCTAAATCCCAGATAGATCCGGGAATCTGATGGGTATCGGCAATGGTTTTATCGAAAGCACTGATGATGTGGTCGCGGTCTTCCCCGGTTAAATTGAGCGGCGGCAACAGTTTCACAACGTTCATACCATGTCCTGCAACCTGGGTCAGGATGCGGTGTTCCTTAAACAGTGGAATGGTAATCATCTGGCAAAACAGCCCCTTATTGGCCGCTTCCAGCATGGCCCAAGCCGCTTTCAGACTTAAACTCCTGGGCGAATGAAATTCAATGGCAATCATCATGCCCAAGCCTCGCGCTTCTTTTAAGAATTCGTATTTTCCTGACAGCGCATTCAGGCTATTGATAATCTCGGTACCAATTTTTGCACTGTTTTCGACCAGTTTTTCTTCTGCCATAACATGCAATGTCGCTAAACCTGCCGCCATCGCCATATTATTTTTGGCAAATGTCGAACCATGCACTACCGCCCTGTCCATGCGGTTATAGACGGTGTCCATAATTTTTTGCGTCATCGCCACGCCACCTACCGGCACAAAACCACCGGACAGCGCCTTTGCCATACAAATCATGTCAGGCTTAACATTCCAATGGTCGATGGCCCAAAACTTGCCGGTACGCCCCAAGCCGGTTTGCACTTCATCAGCGACAAACAGGGTGCCGTATTGCTTGCACAGGCGTTCAACTTCGGGTAGGTAATTGTCATCAGGTATGTTGACGCCCTTACCCTGCACCGGCTCGACGATAAACGCCGCAACGTCCTTTTGCGCCAGCGCTTTTTCCAAAGCGGCCAGATTATTAAACGGCACACTGCTACATTCAGGCAACAACGGCCCGAAGCCTTCACGAAAAATTTCTTCACCGTTCAACGACAGCGAGCCCATTGTCAAGCCATGATAGCCGTGCTCGCAAAAAACAATTTTTTGTCTCTTAGTGGTGTAGCGTGCAAACTTGATGGCCGCCTCCACCGCTTCCGTACCGGAATTACAGAAAAACATCTTGGTAATATTTTCCGGCGTGGTTTTAAGGATTTCCTGCGCCAGCAAGCCGCTGAGCACCGAAACATCCAGCTGCACCAAATTGGGCAGTTCCAGCATCAAGGTTTCTTTCAGGGCATTAATCACGGTAGGGTGGTTTCTGCCAATGGCAAACACCCCAAAGCCACTGAGTAAATCCAGATATTCGTTGCCGTCCTGATCATACAAATATTGGCCTAGCGCCTTTTTATAGTGCCGATCATAACCTATGGTTTTTAACACCCTAACCATTTGCTGGTTAAGATGCTGTTCATACAGATCAAATTTATCCGTGCTATGTTGAGCAAAAAGTTCGGCGATACTGAAAGTCATGTGTTCCTCAAAATGTACCCTTATAAATCGGCTAGAAGCCCAGAAAAATGAAAATCTATTTTTTATGCGGTTACCGGGCTTGCGTGTTCGGGCACAGCAATCTCACTCAACTGCGCGGCAACTGCCGTTAGCGTTATTTTAGCGGCTCGAAAGCTCAACCCCAGTTTTATCAAGCGGGGTATTTCGACGGGATGCCTGGCAATAGACAACAGCAATTTTTTTAAAACAATATCACCCTGATCGTCAAGTGCATCATTGATGGCGCGGGGTAGGCTGGTATTGACGGAATCGGCAATGACTCGAATAGCCAGAAAAGGCAGAGAATGCTGTTTGGCAACCTTGGCAATAGCAACGCTTTCCATGTCCAACGCAACAGCACCTGTTTTTAAATGCAGCTGTTTCTTATCCTTGCTGGAAGCAACAATGTGCTGCGTGGTCAGAAGACATCCGGCATGGACAACGCGTGATTTTGACAGCACTAATTTACTGTGGCTATGCCAATCAGCGTCTGTGGCCATTTTAACATCATCCGTGTCCATTACGGTATCTGCCAAAACCAAATCACCGGGACGCAAGTCAAGACTAAGCCCCGCAGCGCAACCCCAACTGATCAAGTGGGTGACGCCTTTGGCAACCAACGACTCGGCGGCTATCTTTGCCTTGTCACAACCGGCACCGGCATAAACCACCAATAATTGTTTGGCAATAAATACGCAGTGCCCCTTATCAATTTGTTTTTCTGTCAGGGTACCAAGCTCTTCCGGTAAAGCGACAACAATGCCCGTGATCACTTTTTATCACGCTCATTGCGGTACCGGGCCAGCGCCCAAAGCGGGAAAAACTTGTCGTAGCCGTGATATTTTAAATAGAAAACCCTGGGAAAGCCAGGCGCTGTAAAACATTTATCATTCCAAACCCCATCTTCCTGCTGATTCCGTAAAATAAAATCAATCCCGGCCTTTACTTCCGGACAGTGCGCTTCACCGGCCGCCATCAGGCCTAACACAGCCCAAGCCGTTTGAAATGCCGTACTGAAGCCATACTGACCGCTGTAGCTGGCATCATGATAGCTGTAGTTATCTTCTCCCCAGCCACCATCTTCGCGCTGCTTGCTTTTTAGCCAGGTTACAGCCTTGACATACATCGGATCGGCTTTAGGCAAATCAGTTTGCTCCAGAGCAATCAACACCGACCAGGTGCCATAGATATAGTTGGTCCCCCAACGCCCAAACCACGAACCATCAGCTTCCTGTTCACTACGCAGATAGGTGATAGTACGCTCCAAAGCCGGACGGTATTCCGCGTGCTCAGGCGCCAGCTTTGCCATTAACATGGCACAACGGGCACTGACATCAGCCGTTGGTGGATCCAATAATGCGCCATGATCGGCGAATGGGATCTCGTTGAGATAATAGTAAGTATTGTCAACATCAAACGCGCCATAACCTCCGTTTTTAGACTGCATACCCACTATCCAGCGCGTCGCCCTGTGGATAGATTCGTCCAGATTAGGCAGCGTGGAACACGCCATAGCAACCGCGACAACAGCGGTATCATCAACATCCGGGTAATGCGGATTTGCGTATTGAAACGCCCAGCCGCCACCTGCCAAATCTGGCCTGGAGATACGCCAATCGCCGGGCTCATCGGACAGTTGCTTGCTTTTCAGCCACTCATAAGCTTTAGCCAGCGGTTTGCTGTTGCCTTTTTCATCGGCTTCTTGCAAGGCCAAAGCGGCAAGGCCTGTGTCCCACACCGGCGAAAAACACGGCTGGCAATAAGCATCGTGTTCATTAATCACCAGCAAACGGTCAATGGCTTTACGGGCGGTAACCACATCAGGATGATCCTTAGGTACGCCCAATAACATCAACGCTTCGTAGGCGCTAACCATAGCCGGAAAAATACAGCCCAAACCATCTTCACCATTCAGGCGTTCAACGATCCATGCTTTGGCTTTAGCCAGGGCAAGCTCACGGGTTTTAGCGGGTATCAGCGGGTTAACGGTACGGCCAAATTTATCCAAACCTAAAAAGACCTTATTTAAAAAAGTTCTCTTTGGAAAATAATGCTGCTCCTCATCAGGATCGGTAACAAACAGCTCCAGCATGCTGACCTTGTGCGGATTTTTGGCAGTTGCTTTCAGTGTGCAGAGTACAAACAGCGGCACCATCACCGTTCTGGACCAATAGGAAACCTTATCCAAATGGAACGGAAACCACTTGGGAAGCAACATAATCTCCGCAGGAATGTAAGGCACACCGCGCCACGGCAGTTGTTCAAAGATAGCCAGGGCAATACGGGTAAACACATTGGCTTTTGCCGCACCACCCTGGGCAAGTATGTAATCTTTCAAGCGCAGCATATGCGGCGCATCGACAGCATCGCCCGCCATTTTTAAGGCATAATAGACTTTAACGCTGCAACTGATGTCCCCCGGGCCACCGGTAAACAGCGGATAGCTGCCGTCTTTGGACTGGCGGGATCTTAAATACACAGCTATTTTAGACTGTAACGTCTCGTCAATTTCGCCGAGATAGTGCATCATCATGATGTATTCGGCAGGAATGGTGCAGTCCGCTTCCAGCTCAAACACCCAAAAGCCGTCTTTATCCTGCAAGCCTAGCAGCTGGTCTTGCGCTTTTTGTATGGCGGTATCAAGTCTGTATTTGTTGGAGCGAATCGGCGTAGCTGAGCTGCTGACAGCTTCACAAATCGTTTCATTATTGGCGTCGTTAATCATGGTGCGTCCTTAAAAGAGCTGCGTGGCTTTTGAGGCAGGTTGTGCATAATGCCAGTTCGGTGTTTTCAAATCCCGGCCGGTAAAATCAAATAACAGGGATAGCAAGGTGTTGCTGCGCCCTATCAATTTAGTGGTTAAAATAGTGGCTTTAACGTTGTTGCGGCTTATCTTGACCTGATTGGGTGCGGTAAAGCCCAGGTTATGCCTAATTTTTTTCAGAGTCAGCAGCGCCATACCCAATGCCCAAAGGCAAAAATTACGAATGCCGACTTCATGGGCGGGTATAAGCTGGGTGTACCTGAGCGCATCGTGCAAATGTTGGTGGGCGATGCTGATAACACGAGCAAGACCTAACCTGAAATGCTCATCGCTGTTTTCGGCGGTCAAATCTTTCAGATTAAACCCTGCTTCGGTAAAAATATCTTGCGGCAACCAGCACACGCCGCGCTGGGCATCATCCCAGATGTCTTTCAATATATTGGTCATCTGCAAACCCTGGCCAAAGGCAACCGACAGCTTCAATAATTGCTCCCTGTGTTGGGCAATTTCTGGCGAATAGTGGCAAAACAGCTTGGTCAACATCTCACCGACACAACCGGCCACGTAATAGCAATAGGTGTCCATATCAGCCAGTGTCGCCAAGCCAGCGCGCAAATTTTGCGCCTGAAATATTGGCATACCGTCAGCCATGGTTTCTACACAGCAGGCCAAGGCTTCAATCTGGCCAGGATCAAAACTGTGAGTGATTTCAATAACCCGTGGTAAAACATGAATCAAAGCATGTTCGGCTGGACTTGTTTGATCTGAAAGCAACGGGGCAAGCTCCACCGCAAATGGCTCGGAATTAACACCGGACTCCACGATGCTGATAAATTCTGAGCAGAAATATTTTTTTTGCTCTGGAGACAAAGATACTTCGTCTTCTATGGTATCAACGATACGGCATAACAAATAAGCATTGGCAACAGGCCCATAAAGCCCTTCCGGCAACTGGGGAATGGTTAGCGCAAATGTTCTGGACACGCCTTCAAGCAGCACCGACTGAAACTCATAGTCAGAGAGCTGATTAAGTAATTTTGGGTCTTCCAAGAGTAATTCCGTATTTCTCATGTTCGATTTGGACGGTGGCCTACAACGTTGGCTTTAAGGTCTGCGTGCAGCAATGATAGACTGTTTGTTGGTATTTTGCAAAACAATGTTGTTTTGTTGCTAGAACCGTCATTTAGACTACTACAGCACTTTCTTTTGGGGTAAGAAACCGCCAAAATTCGCATATCAATGCGTTTATGTTGTATTTTTGCAAATTGATGTACAATCGACCAGCGTGGGATTAGTTTCAGATATTTTAGTGTAAAAGCTGGAGTCCTCAACTAAAAGATAGTATCCTAATCAGCACTGTCACAATATTGTAACCCTGCGCCAGACCGCTTGCGCAGAAAACCGGAGCCATCCGTGTCAGACTGTTGTTTTTGAGACACAAACGCTGCCTGAGCTTATGTGATTTCGAAGCCATTTTACCATCGGTAATTGCGGCTCAGTTTTTTGAAAAAATTATTCTGGAGAATGTACTCATGAGTGTTCCGTTACGTCAACAGTTGACCGTAGCCAGTTATCTAATGAAGCAAAAGTTGAAAGGGGCAAAAAAATACCCCTTGGTTTTAATGCTGGAACCTTTGTTTCGTTGCAATTTAGCGTGTGCCGGTTGCGGTAAAATTGATTATTCTGATGATATTCTCGACAAACGCCTCTCTTACGATGAATGTATGCAAGCGGTCGATGAATGCGGCGCCCCCATGGTATCTATTCCTGGCGGCGAACCTCTCATCCACAAAGAGATGCCGCAAATTGTCGCCGGCATTATTGCCCGTAAAAAATATGTCTATTTGTGTACCAATGCGCTGCTGTTAAAAAAACGCATTGATGATTATACCCCCTCCCCCTATCTGACTTTCTCCATTCATTTAGATGGTATGCAAGACAGGCATGATGCTTCTGTTTGCCAAGATGGCGTATTTGACCGCGCTGTCGAGGCGATTAAACTGGCATTGGGCAAAGGTTTTAGAGTCACCATAAACTGCACCTTGTTTCAAGGTGAAACCCCGAAAGAAGTCGCCGCATTCCTAGATTATGCGATGGAATTAGGTGTTGAAGGCGTTACCATTGCCCCCGGTTTCAGCTATGAACGCGCACCGCAACAAGATGTGTTCATTAAAGGCAATGATGTTAAGCAGTTGTTCAGAGGGATTTTTAAAATTGGCAAAAATCGCAAATGGAAACTCAACCATTCCTCACTGTACCTTGATTTTCTGGCCGGAAACCAAAACTACGATTGCACCCCCTGGGGCAACCCTACCCGTAACGTATTCGGCTGGCAAAAACCCTGTTATTTATTGAGCGACGAAGGTTACGCATCCAGCTTTCAAGAACTTTTGGACACAACGGCATGGGAAAAATACGGCACAATCAACAACCCTAAATGCGCAAGCTGCATGGCACACTGCGGCTATGAAGCCACCGCTGTTGAAGACATGTTAAAAAATCCATTAAAAGGGCTACTGGCTACCATTAAAGGCCCAAAAACCGAAGGCAATATGGTGGAAGAACCAGCGCCGCGTTATGCTGCGACAGAAAAAACAGTGCCGACGCTTGCCGGCATTCCTATCAGGGTGGAACAATAAGGGTCAAAAAATAGTCACTTATTTATTTTGAGGTTTTTTATATGGTTACAAAAACCATGAAGTTTTTTGCTATCTGTTTACTGAGCTTAACGGTGCTGGGGAATGCTTGCGCAAATGAAACAGCTCGGCAAATTGTTGACAAATTTCAGGCCGAATTGATAGACGTCATGAAAAATGGCAAAAAACTGGGGTATTCTGGACGTTATGATAGGCTCAACAGCGCCGTAACCAACAGCCATGACTTAACAAAAATTGCGCGTATTGTGGTCGGCAAAGAATGGGAAAAGCTAACCGCAGATCAACAACAAAAATTGATTGATGTCTTTAGCCGTTTAAGCATTGCATCCTATGCGCACAACTTTAAGGATTATGCGGGCGAATCATTTACCATTGATTCTGAAGAACAAACCGCTAGAGGCGGCGTGGTGGTACACTCTCATCTATCCATTCCTGATGAAAAAGATGTTAAATTTGACTACATGCTTAAGGAAAAAGGCGACAGTTGGCGCATCATCAATATCATCGCCAACGGCGTGAGTGATTTAGCCCTGAAACGGTCAGAATACACAACCATTTTGCAACGAGAAGGTTTTGATGCTTTAATAGCAAAAATCAACGAAAAGATTGATAACTATTCAAAACTTTAAAGCATTAGGTTTTCTGCCATGAATACACCCTACAATGCACATTGTAAAAGTACAATTCAAAAATTTTCCTGGGTAGCGCTGGTGGTAACCTGCACTACTTTGATGGGCTGTGCAACCACATCCCCTGGGCAAGGTGCAATCAGCCAGATTGACCCTTATGAAAACGTAAACAGGAAAATATACAATTTCAACGATACGGTTGATGACTATGTGGCAGAACCTATCGCCAATACCTATAAAAAAATAACCCCTCAGTTCCTGCAAACCGGGGTGTTCAATTTTTTTAATAACCTGAAAAACATTAATGTCGTGCTTAACGACCTTTTACAGGCAAAATTTGACCAAAGCGCCCAAGATACCGGTCGATTTTTAATGAATTCAACGGTCGGCATAGGCGGTTTATTCGACGT
>SBAV01000220.1 GCA_005239965.1 Methylobacter tundripaludum | reverse complement strand
TTAGGGATGTTAGTGTTTAGCCTGCCAGTGTGTGCCGATGATTTGCTGTCGCTTTACAAGCGGGCCGTATTGGCCTCGCCCGAGCTTAATGGCAGTGAATATGCTGTGGATGTGGCTCGTGCCCAGGAAGATCAAGCTTTTGGTCAGTTATTGCCCAAAGTCAACATTACCGGCAACTATTCGTTGAATCGTTTTCATAGTGAAACATCGATAATACCGGCGGCAGACGCAATCCCTCCAACGAACGGCTTGCCGGGAAGGTCGGCAAGACCGGCAACATTAAATCCGAGCGTAACCTCTTACTATGGCGGCAAACGTGCCAGCATTAATGCACGTCAACCGTTATTTGATGCACAAGCGTATTTGTTGATGAAAAGTCAGGAAGCGCAAACTTCCCAAAAGGAGGAGGAATTACAGGCTGCACATCAACAGTTGATAGTCGATCTTGTCGATCGCTATATCGAAGCCTTGCAAGCCAATGATAAACGTGAAATCATTGCTGCGGAGTTGGATTCCACCGAGAAACAGCTTGCGCGGGTAGAAAGCCTACAAGAGAGGCAACTGGCCTTAATTACCGATCTTTACGAAATCCAGGCACGTACCGAAACCTTACGAACCGATTTAATCGACAGTGAAAACGAAGCCAGTGTTGCCTTGGAAAAATTGCGCGAATTAACTGGCGATAAAGTTCCGAACATTCAACCTGTTCGTCTCAATTTTAATCAGAAACCGCCGGAAAATAATGTTGCCGTCTGGATACAGGATGCAGGTAAACTCAATCCTGAATTGAAAGCTTTAAACCATGCCGTTGATTCGGCTCGGCGCAGTATCACCGGCTATCAGGCTGGGCACTTGCCGCGGGTTGAGTTGCAGGTGAGCGGTAGCTACAGCGATACATCTTACAACAATCAGCAATCGCCACCCTTTGAAGTGGGTACGTTGGGTGTTGAGGCCACCATTCCTTTGTATGAAGGCGGCATTACCAGTGCCAGAGTGCGGGAAGCGCAAGGCAGAAAGGGACTGAGCGAAGCCAGGCGTGAACAAAAATTGCGCGAATTGGAAAAACTAACACGCGGCGCTTATCTGGATATGACCTCTTCGCCCGCACGCAGTCAGGCAACTGACCGCCAGTTAGAGGCCAGTGAGAAATCCAGGGATGCGATGATAGAGGGTTATGAATTGGGCGTAGTTACCATTGTTGATCTGCTTAATGCAGAAAAACAGCTTTCTGAAGCCCGTGGAAAACAGCGTGAGGCACGTTATCGCTACATTAAAGCTTATAGCACCTTGTATTTTCAGGCAGGGCGATTGCTTGCCGATGAAGTTATTAAATTGAACAGTTGGCTAGTGGCAGGCTCGAAAGATATTGGACGCGCCGATCAACGTAACCAATCTCTTAGCCATTGACTATTGAGGCTACTGTGTAGTCCCACCACGGTTGATGACACAATGATAAACCACTTGAAAGCGGGCGATGCAATGCCAATTTGTTCAAGTAAATCAAACATACTGTTCAAATCAATGTTCATTATACTGTGATTAAAAAAGCTCGCGACCACCAGTGCAATATTAAAGCTCGAAATAAGTCCTCCTAATATACTGTGGATAAATCCTAGGGCGACAGCAAACATTGTAAAGTACACAATCAAAAACAGGTTATGGTTTCCTGGGATCAATAAGTATTTCAATGCAAAAAACATAGCGAGGGGGGTAACTATGACGTCAGCATTCAGAGTCATAGCTGATGAAAAAGTGTAGCCATTCAGCAC
The DNA here is from genome assembly GCA_005239965.1 of Methylobacter tundripaludum. Taxonomy (GTDB): domain Bacteria; phylum Pseudomonadota; class Gammaproteobacteria; order Methylococcales; family Methylomonadaceae; genus Crenothrix. The sequence goes on along the minus strand of SBAV01000220.1, from coordinate 2,914 downwards.
CTTAAGGATGATTGGCAACAACGCGGGTGAAGCATATAAAAAAATTCTAAATGACTCGTCTTTTGTTAACGAGTGAGCTATTTTTATCGTTTTCTCCATGTTCATCATGCTTAAGCCTACGGCAAATGCGGCAAAAATAAACACGGTAACTTGAGTGTTTTTTATAAACGTATCAGTGTTGATAGTTTTATATCTCGCTACTAAATTCCAGATAACAAATGAACCGAGTATGAGTGTTATTATTGATTCTGTCATAATTTTAATCTCAATGAGATAGCTTCTTTCTGTATATGTTTAAACTCCAAAACAAGCTGAAGCCAATCGGGAATAATCAGGTTAGATGATCCGTGCCTAGCTCACGTTTCTCTTTATGATTAATAATAGTTTTTTTATTACATTTGTGTGGTGCAGGTTTCCAATATTGTGACCGGTTTCACGTATTTAAAATTAAATATCGTAGGGTGTTGTGCTACGCAGAGGCTGAGTTCCCCAGACAGAATAACGGCAATGAACAAATGCGTTGCTAAAGGATAAATTCTGAAGCTTTATTGATTAAGCTCAAATTCTCTTTGAGAATTCTAAGTTAATTATGTCAAGAATTAATGGTGCAATACAACAAAAAATAACTTGTTGAAATAGAATGATATTGTATTTGTTAGTCTCAGAAAGAGGCGAAGATGATTTGATGGTATTGTTAATGCCGAAGCGAGCACATCAAATCTTGGTATGCAATCTCCAACATTATTAAAGGCCTATTGGTTAGCAAGGCCTGTGGACGGATGGTGGCTTTCTTTATGCTGACAAGATGCAATATTTATCTTGACTCATCCGGTTTAGCGGATAGGATTAAATTCCGTACCCGCATGGCGCAAGATATTTTTAGGTAAACAGAAGGTCTATTTGCTGTAACGATGTTGATAAAGGTGGTTGTCCATGACTATAGCTGCTGACGAAAGACAGAATTTGTGGTGGAGTCCTTTATATTGCTGATACCATGCGCTAATAGGGTTGTACGGCTGCGGATGATTTGTTGATATCGTGCCGGAGGGGGCGAGGCTATACCTGAAATAATCGGCTTATTTTTAACGATCCTGATTTTGATTGCTTTATTAATCCAATGCACGGCGGTGTTATTGTGGCCCAAAAGAAAACAAATTAATATTATTCGGGTAAAATGAACTGTATGTTCGATTCGGGCGCTGTAAGTGGCGCGATAATTCTTTACATTAAATTTTTGAGGCGTTGTATGCGAAAAAACCTTCTTGCCGTTATCGGTAGCGCTGTGCTGCTTTTTGCACATTTAGAGGGTCAGGCCGCGACTGATTTACCTCCTTCCGCCAAAGTTGACATGGGGCCGGTGGAGGATGTCTGTTCTAATTTTACCGATCCTGAATGGCGCAAGGAGCAAGTTGTCGATGGTGTAACGGTGCAGGAGTCGCGGCTCTGTAATCCTGATAATCCTGCTGATATTGCTGCTTTTGTTAAAGGCACTAACAATATTTCCATGGAAACGTTGATGGAGACGCAGCTGGCTGCTGATGCCATTACCTTGTCCGATGATGTCGATGGCGATGGGGATCCTGATAAAATTATTATTAAGCTTGAAGTGGTTGAGTTGAACGGTCGTTCACCGGATGTCAAATCGCCTATCACGACTTTTGATATTGCCCCTGCGACGCAACCGACATTTTGGGTTTTTGCACCCAAGACCCGCGATATGTCTACCCTTAGCATCTATGAGCCCATTGCTAATCCGTTACTGCGTGTGCCGTCTCCTGTTATTCGCGTGGAACAGGATGATACCGTATGGATAGTTTTGGAAAACACCCATTATCTGCCGCATTCGATACACTTGCACGGTATCGATCATCCGTTCATGAATCATGGCGGTAGTGGCAATGACGGTGTTGGGCAAACCAGCAATATGGATACCATGCCTGGCGAAAGCAAGACGTACGTAATTAAGCCGCGCCAGCCCGGTACCATGTATTACCATTGCCATGTCCAGCCCCATACCCATATTCCGATGGGTTTACAGGGGATTTTCGTGGTTGAGGAAAATCGCCCCAATAACTGGGTGCAAACTTTCAATGTGGGGGCTGGGCAGGTGCGTCATCCTTCGGTTGCCGTCAGTGAAAAATACGCCAAGGAATACGATCTACACTACCAATCAGCAGATAAGGAGTTACACGAAGTCGCGGCCAGGTCAGCCAATGATCCCCGTTTGATTGGTAAGCATCTGAACATGGAATATGACATCACGGAAGCGACGGATGATTATTTCATGCTCAATGGCCGGGCGTTTCCTTACACAATCAGGGAATCGCTGATTGAAATGGAAAAAGACAAGCTGGTCAAGTTGCGCGTACTCAATGGCCATACCGAAACTTTTGCTTTACATATTCATGGTCATAAGCCTACGGTTACCCATTACGATGGTGTCGATAATGGGCCAAGTTCCTATATTCAGCGTGACGTACACGGCATGGTTCCTGCCCAACGTCTGGATCTGGAGTTGAGCGGCGTTGATGATGGGCTGCATAGTTTCGGGCAAGGCGTCTGGATGTTCCATGACCACGTCGAAAAATCATTTACCACGAATGGCGTGGGTGAAGGGGGCGATATTAGTCTGGTGGTGTATAAAGAATTTTTGGATGATAAAGGTATTCCTACTTTGCACGGTATGAGTTTGGCGCCGTATTTCACCAAAGATTTTTGGAAGGGCGGTTATCCGGTTTGGCAAGATTACGACGAGTGGCGTAGTTTAGGGCTGCCCGATCTTAAAGCCGAGTATCAACCGGCTAGAGTTGCTGTTCCACCCATGGTAAAAACACCGACTGGGGCTGCCGCTGCACCTGCCGCGCAGGGTTCCGGGATAGGGAACTTGTTTTTTGGGTTGCTCTTGGGCTTATTG
>SBAV01000174.1 GCA_005239965.1 Methylobacter tundripaludum | reverse complement strand
CGTTATAAGGTGCTTCCCGTTTTGGGCGTTTTGCGTGTTATCGTTCCTAAAGCTGTTGGTGGGTTTTTGTCCGTAAAAGGGTTAGTAAAGCCGTGATGTTATCTTCTGTGCCAGTTAAGCAAGTTCAGTTTTAACGGGAAATTTAGTGGTGTTGCACAGGTTGTTATGCGTTTACACCGCATGCTTTCTGGGTTGTTCGGTAAACTTTACGTTTGTGTGGCGCATACGGTGTAAGCCGCGAGTCCTTTGTTTGTTGGGTTTTCGTGGTTGGGCTTGGCTTTTTTGTCCGGTGCGGTTTGGCGGTTGTGCATAGTTTAGCGTTATAACATTTCGCTCAACAGGGACTGGCCGTATCGTGGCCATTTTGAAGTTCTGTAATTAAATCAGCTTTTGTGGCTTTGCTTGTTTCCCTGGAAACGGCCAGCCCGTTAGCTCTACGTTATGCAATCGCTCTCTGTATATTCTTTACTTACACTCAACTCATAAATGCAGCCGTTAATAAGCTAATTGATTGTACATAATTTATTATTTCGTATAATTTTATGTCACTACTTGCCGTCGTTTTTTTATAACATTACTTTTACGGTCTATGCCAAGCGTCAGCACAACAACAGCGCCACCGTCGAAACATGCCGTCATCGCTTCATGGGTGTTTGGTTCATTACTGCTATTGTTTTATTTGGCGGTGTTTACTTATGCGCCGGATGAATTGCCGGAATTTAAACATAAGATGCTGGGCATTATTTCCGCCCTGTTATGCGCCTTGTTCACGTTCTTTTTTGTGGGTACGCTGGCTATTACAGGTCTGTTTGAAAACCAGTGGTCAAAATTTGCAGTACAAAGCGGGGGCGGGGCAGCCGCTTTTGTATTGATTTTATGGTGGTGGAATAACCCTAGTTTTGCACCTGTGCGCAAACAAGAAAACCCTGTTACACCAGCGCCTGCCATAACTCAGCCCGTTGTTGTCTCACCTGTATCTGAACAAAAAGCGCCTGTTACGGCCACTGTACCGGCTAAAAATGCTGCTTTAGTACCCGAACAGAGAAAAAAAATTAAGCATCCTACGCCAGCAATACACAGATCCTCAAATATCCAGCAAATTACAAAAGGCAAAAACAGCCCTGCGATTATTAGCGGCGGTAACGTTACCGTAAAAATTGAGGAATAAGGCAATGCGCCATGCTAAACGGACATTCATTGCCCTCATCGTAAACTTTGTGTGTTGGCAACCTGCCCTGTCTAAAAGTTATTCCCAATTTACCCAAGGGGATTGCAGTCCGGCAATTATTGCTCAAGGGGATGTGTCGGTTAGTTGCGGCATATCGAAGAAGGCATTAAAACGGTTACAACAATCGGTGGATCAACAAGCCAAAAAGAACACAGGGCAAGACGTGACCTTGGCCATGTTGGTTAAAGATCTACAGGAAATTAAAGAAAACCTGGCAAAACGGGACGATGACATTGCCAAACAAGCCCAAGTTAAATTGGATGACGGTGATTTTGAAGCGGCCAAACACTTATTTGAACGCTCTTTCCAGCAACATGCTGAAAATACAAAAAACCAGCAAAAACAGCAAGCCGCCGATGCGTTTGCTTTGGCGAATATCAGCACATTACAATTAAACTACCCCGAAGCCAAACGCTATTACCAACAAGCCGTACAACTAGATCCGGAAAACGCGCTGCATTTGAATCGATTGGGGCTTCATCTCTACACGATGGGCGAATATGCGCAAGCCGAACCTTTGTTCCAGCGCAGCTTGGCCATTCGGGAAAAAGCCTTGGGCAAGGAGCATCCGGATGTGGCCACCAGCCTGAACAATTTGGCAGAGTTGTATAGAACCCAAGGCCAGTACGCGAAAGCCGAACCGTTGTACCAGCGCAGCTTGGCTATTAGGGAAAAAGCCTTGGGCAAGGAGCATCCGGATGTGGCGGAAAGCCTGAACAATTTGGCAGGTCTTTATGATACCCAAGGCCAGTACGCGAAAGCCGAATCGTTGCATCATCGCAGCTTAGCCACTGATGAAAAAGTCTTAGGCAAGGAGCACCCAGCTGTAGCTACTGATCTCAACAATTTAGCCGAGCTGTATAGAACCCAAGGCCAGTACGCAAAAGCCGAACCTTTGTATCAGCGCAGTTTGGCGAACATGGAAAAAGCCTTGGGCAAAGACCATCCGGATGTGGCGAAAATCCTGAACAATTTGGCGTTGCTTTATGATGCCCAAGGCCAGTACGCGCAAGCCGAACCGTTGTACCAGCGCAGCTTGGCTATCAAGGAAAAAGCCTTGGGCAAGGAGCATCAGAGTGTGGCCATCAGCCTGAGCGGTTTGGCGTTGTTTTATGTTGCCCAAGGCCAGTACACGCAAGCCTTACCTTTGTTACAGCGCAGCTCGTCCATCATGGAAAAAGCCCTGGGTAAGGAACACCCCAATACAAAAACCGTAAGGGCTAATTTACAGGCGTTGCAGGCGCGTGTTAAGCATTAAAGTAATTTCCAACGTGAATATGATATTTAGGAACGTGCATAAAATAAGTTGAACAACTTGAAATTCATTTCCCGTTCGTGCTGAGCCTGTCGAAGCATGAACTTGCTCAAGTTAATTCGTGCACGTTACTTTGTGTATTCTGTATCGTTTTTGTTCAGGCTTAATTTGGCATTAACTCATAGTTTGGCAGCATAACGGCTTGTTCAAGCGGGACTGGCCTTACTGTGGCCATTTTAAAAATCAGTTAAAAATAAACGGTGTTGGCTTTGCTTATTTTTCTAAAGGCCATCCCCTTAACAAAACGTTAGGCGTTTCATCTACAGATTTCGGTGGATATATGAATACAAAAAACCAAACATCACTCGCAGAAAAGCTGGTTAAGTTCGGATTATGTTCTTCGAATGGTCATAAAATGCGAGATGGGGAAATAATATGTGACGCTAAAAATGAACCCATTCCCGATGAAAAATGGTTAACAGTTACACACAAATTACGCAATTTAGAGGACTTGAAAATACTTGCAAGTAAAGCACTTGTCGATTACCAAAGTTGGCAAGGGATTTTTGAGCGCCATACTATCTCTAACTTGGTATTGAGTTATAAAGTCAAGGAAATTTTAGAACGCGAACGAGATAATGCCTGGTGGGATAATGCAATGGCTTTATTTTCATCAATCGCTTATTTGGATGAAAACATAAATGAGTTCTTGGAGGCGGTTGGATTTAAGGAAAACGATATTCTAACCATTAATGATGAGAAGACTGATACACATGGATTTTTGTGTCGATTTAAAATCAATGAAGAAAAAACAATTACAATCCACACTTGGCGCGGCACAGTTTCTCATCGAAACTGGCGAACAAATTCTGAAGGGCTTTTTGGGTTTCTTATTTGGAAACTAGGTGCTAGTTCTTCTAATAATCCTATATTCACTCATCGGGGTATTGAAAGGTCACAGAAAGAATCTTTGTCTGAGATTCTAAAATTTCTAAACAGTGAGCCTGATACGATCAATGTGTTAACCGGGCACAGCTTAGGCGGAGGATTGGCAAATGCCAGTGTTCCTTTTTTATTTCAAAATCACAAAAAAATAGCTCGTTTAACAACATTTGGCGCAGAAAACTCACTTTATGGGCAAGGATTAAGTCAATTAGCTTCAGAAATCACAGCCGGAGCCAGTCGTTGGATTTCCCATTCAGATCCTGTCCCCTATTTTCTATCTTGGCTTAAAGTAATTGGAACGGTATTTTACTTCAATAATGAAGATGGCCCGTGCCATATAAAACACGAGCCACCTAACCTAAAGGAAATAACCAGTATGTTGGTAAACTCTTCTGGTTCTAATGAACATGTGGTTAGCCATCATAATTTGGACTGTTACTTATTTAAAACACGTCACCTTGCAGCTTATTTAAGTCATATTTTGGAGGGTAAAAAGGAGGATTACAGCATTTTCATTTTAAATCAGTTACTAAGTTATATTGAACTTGCACCTGGACAATTTGCCCAATTATCTATTGGTCAACAAATATTTGGAGGCT
>SBAV01000514.1 GCA_005239965.1 Methylobacter tundripaludum | reverse complement strand
TGAAATGCACTATTGAGATATACTAGATTAAAAAAATATTTATAGTATGAATTAAATCAACTACTTATGCGATACTTGGATTTAACAAAGTAGAATTAATCAGTTTCGTTTTTCTTATAAAGATAAGCTGTATGACATTTCTGTTTGTATCGGCGTAACCGAACTGATCCCTGAAGCCAATGATTTCTCAGCCGCACTGAGTTCAGCCAATCTGGCCTGTAATGTTGCCAAGGAACAAGGCCAAAATCGCGTACATGTTTATCATACATCTGATAAGGAAATGATTAAATATGAAAACGAGATGCATTGGGTAAGCCGGATTAACCTGGCACTTGAACAAGAACGTTTTCAACTTTACCGGCAAAAAATTCTACCCTTGAATAAGGAGCCTGAAACAGAAGAACATTACGAAATCTTGTTGCGGCTCAAAGATGAAAACGGCACGCTGATTCCACCTTTTAATTTTATCCCGGCAGCTGAACGTTATAACCTGATGTCCAAACTGGATCGTTGGGTGGTTAAAAACACCCTTGCGAAAATGGCCGTTGTTATCCAAAAAGAGCCAAAATCAAAATTATCCTGCTCAATAAATCTTTCCGGCCAGTCTTTTTGCGAACCTGGTTTTGTTACCTTTGTTGCTGACCAACTTAGCCATTCAGGCGTATCCCCCCAACGTATTTGTATTGAGATTACCGAAACCGCTGCGGTATCCAACCTGTCTCAGACCGTCAGGTTTATGGAGACATTAAAGCGCATTGGCTGTTCTTTTTCATTGGATGATTTTGGTAGCGGCATGAGTTCATTCACTTATTTGAAAACGTTTCCAGTGGATTATCTAAAAATCGATGGCCATTTTGTCAAAACCATGATGACCAACACAGTTGACTACGCCATGGTGAAATCAATCCACGAGATTGGAAAAGTCATGGGCTTAAAGACTATTGCAGAATTTGTCGAAAATGATGAGATTTTGCAGGAACTGGTACACCTGGGTATTGATTATGGACAGGGCTACGGCATAGGTAAACCTGAACCTTTTGAATGAGTAATGGTTACACAATGACGGGGGCGACGATAGGATAGCGGCGTAGAGATTTCAGCGGCGCTGTCATTCCGACCAACGGGAGGAATCTTAACAAGCCGGTTACCTTGCTTTGCATTTTTCATGAGATATAAAAAATACACTCTCAAACCCACTACACTTATAACTATTAAACTCAATAATGACCTCTTTATATTAAGGTCTCCTGGATAAAACAATGACAGAGGTTATCCGTAGTCGAATTGGTGTAAACACCTATCTTTCCCCTCAAGGTTCGCTGGTCGATTCCATTACCTTAGAATCATTACAGAATGCTGTGAACCAGGCTATTCAGTCGGGCGAAATCCAGCTTATTCTCGATCTTATCAAAGTACCCAGTATTAACAGCCGTCTTTTAGAGCTGTTAGTCGAATGGCGCGACCAGTTATTACCTAAAGGCGGATCACTGACTTTAGTCAATGCCAACCCGGTCATAATTGATGTTCTTTATATCACCGAAGTAGATAAATACATCAAAGTATTGTCTCGAAACACCCAGGATGACAAAACGCTCACCGAACCTTTACGCTACCTAAACCAGCGTCTTGGCAATCTATTACTTCAAGAGCAGCTTGTCAATGCTGAGGACATAGATAAAGCCTTGCAATTACAAGCCGCCACGGGCAAGCGGTTGGGGACGATTTTGATTGAAAAAGGCTGGGTATCAGAAACCAACTTGTTAAAGATTCTTGGCAAACAATTGGGAATCCCCTACATCAATCTCAGGCCAGGACTCTGGGATCCCGCCATCAGCACGCTTTTGAATCCGGAAATCTGCCAGCGCTTTATGGTTTTCCCTTTATTCAAGGTCCATAAAAAACTGATACTGGCAACCAGCGATCCCCAAGACCTGCATGTGTTTGATGAAATCAGGAAGCTGACCGGATTTACCATTAAACCTGTGCTGGCCAAAAGTGAAGAAATTGCCCGCCAATTCAAGGAATCTATCGATATTGATGCGGATATCAATATGTCAGAATATCTGACCGAACTGGAAGAAGACTTCGAGGTGATGGATAACGCCTTGCCCGATGATTACACCGCCATTGATGAAATGTCCAGTGGCAGTCCGGTAGTCAACCTGATTAACGCCTTAATACAGCGGGCTATTAGGGACGGTGCCAGTGACATTCATCTGGAACCTTCCCGCACCAAATGCCGGGTGCGGTTTAGGCTGGATGGCATACTCTATGAAGTCATGAACCCTGCAGCAGATTTGCATCCAGCACTGGTGTCAAGGCTTAAGGTCATGGCCAATCTGGACATCGCCGAACGCCGTTTGCCTCAGGATGGGCGCATTCAGGTAACTACCCAAGGCCGAGCCGTCGATCTCCGGTTAAGCACATTACCCGGCATTTTCGGCGAAAAGATTGTGCTTCGGGTGCTGGATAAAAACAAAAGCTTATTGGAAATCGACAAACTGTCCATGACCCAGCAAAACCAGAGCACCTTTATCAAACTGCTTAAACGCAGCCACGGTTTAATTCTGGTCACCGGCCCAACCGGCAGCGGTAAAACCACCACCTTGTATGCTGCTATCAATTATTTAAACTCCATTGAAAAAAGCATCGTTACCATTGAAGATCCGGTTGAATACCAGGTCGACATCGTCAATCAAAATCAGGTCAAGGAAATGATTGGCCTGACCTTTGCCAAAATCCTCAAGCACGTATTAAGGCAGGATCCGGATATCATCATGGTGGGTGAAATCCGGGAAAAAGAAACCGCAGAAATTGCCGTGCAGGCCGCCTTAACTGGACATTTGGTGCTTTCCACACTGCATACCAACGAAAGCACTGGCGCTATCGCCCGCTTGATCGAAATGGGTATTGAGCCCTATCTGCTTTCTTCTGCACTGATCGGCGTAATTGCCCAGCGCTTAATTCGTACCGTATGCCCCGAATGCAAAACCACTTATGTAGCAAGCCCCGAAGAAATTGAACGCTTCAACTGGCAACAGGAAGGTGTGGTCAGGCTCAGCAAAGGCCGGGGCTGTCCGTTATGTTACGACTCAGGCTATAAAGGCCGTATTGCCTGCCACGAGATACTCACCGTTAATCCAAAATTGCAACGGCTGATTGTGAAAAACCCAACTCAGGATGATCTTAATGAGTTTGTTAAAGAATCTGCGATGAAAACGCTCTATGATGACGGTATAGAACGTGCGCTCGTAGGCAAAACAACCCTTGAAGAAGTCACCCGTGTTGTTTCATACGAATAAGGCATCCCTATGGCGCTGGAAATAAACCAAAAAAATAGCAGCAACGCAGTCAAAACCGATGTCGGCAAAGTCAAACTTTCCTTCGGTGGCACTAAAAAAATCGCTGATAAAGACCGCATGTTCTTTATCGAACAGCTCGCCCTTATGCTGGAAACCGGCAGTGACTTGCATAGCAGCTTAAATGTCTTGATGAAACAGGCCAACAATGCTGAGCTGGCGCGGGTCATTAAAGCCCTGCGTGATGACATCAGCGAAGGCAAGACCTTCTCCTTTGCGCTGGCCAAACACCCGCAGGTTTTTTCAACCACCTACATCAGCTTGATTGCCGCCAGCGAAAGCGGGGGCTATATCCGGCGGATACTGGAGCATCTCCTTATAATGGAAAAACAGCGCGAGGAATTACGCAGCACCTTAATTTCAGCAATGTCCTACCCGGCTTTTCTTATGGTTTTTTCATTGGGCATGGTGGTTTTTATTCTAGCTGTGGTTTTCCCCAAGTTTGGCAGCTTGTTCGCCTCAATTCAGGATCAATTGCCGATCACCACTATTTACTTAATTCTACTTTGTTAAATCCAAGTATCGCATAAGTAGTTGATTTAATTCATACTATAAATATTTTTTTAATCTAGTATATCTCAATAGTGCATTTC
>SBAV01000537.1 GCA_005239965.1 Methylobacter tundripaludum | reverse complement strand
TCAATAAGTAATATTAATTGTGTATCATGAAAAATGACTTTTTTTATTGAGCTGTAAAAATAATTTGCATTTATATTGAAAATAGCTAATAAAAAAGGTTAAATGCCAAAATGTTAAGTATTTATTGGCAATGGGCTTTTATTTCCATATTCCAATAATTTGTGGCTATTTATCAAAAAAGAAAAATCCATGTTAAAAAACACACTAAAAAATGCAGTGCTAGCTAGCCTGTTAATGTTTTTACCCGTCAACATGGCAATAGCAGCCACTACGTTGTCATGGAACCTCCAACTTGACCTGCGGGCCGGAATGGCTACCAACCCCAAAGGCGTATGGGCATTTATGCAAAGTATCCCAAGCAATAAGAACCCAGCCAAATACAGGTTATTGCCAACGTATCAAAACCCCTGCGACTTATCGCGTTGGAATGTGCCTGCCACCCCCGTTTATAGCTGCTGGCAAGATTTGGCATCCCACAGTGTTATTAGTGTGCCAATCAAGGGAACGCCCAACGTCGGCGTCCATCCTGGCATAAACAATCAAGTTATTTTACGTTGGCAAAGCCCCATTGCAGGAAATATCAGCATTACAGGAGGGCTTACTGACAGTGATCCAGCCTGCGGTGACGGCATCAAATGGTATTTAAGAACAGAATCAACAATCCTTAAAGAGGCAGTGTTAGCCAATGGCAAAAGTGCAACTTTTTCACTTCCGGGGCTGCCTGTAAAAAAATCAGCACGCCTGTATCTTGTCATTGATAAAGGCAAAAACAACTGGTGCGATGCAACAGATATAGCTTTCAACATTAAACAACTCACAACTGTAACACCGTCTACACAATCCATTTCCGGGGGGCGCTGGCGGTATTACGTTTATGGACAAGGTTGCCAGCACCCAAACATTGACGAGCATTGCGCTGCGAACCGAGTGGTGGATAACGTCGATTCAGGGATTAACAAATGGTAAGGCATTACCGGCACATGGCGGCACAAGTGGCGCTAAACAGATTGTCAAATGGCCAGCCAATGAATATCTGGTGCGGATTTATGGTACGTATGGCGCTTACATAGGGAAAATCAGTTTCGTGACCAACACTGGCAAGGTGTTTGGCCCGTATGGTAAAGGCGATGCCAGCGCCAGTCCCCATAAATTTGATTTCACCGTACCTGCTGGCAATCAGGTTGTAGGCTTCAAAGGCCGTTCAAGCGCTTATTTGAACGCTATCGGGGTAGTTTACCGGAAGCTATCTACCCCACCTGCATCCGCCACGCCTGATTTGGCCGTTACGCTCGCACAGCCTGTGCCCGCCTTAACGGCAACCGCGTTGAGTGAAATTCCGGTGACTATTAGCAATCGAGGTACGCAACCAGCAAAAGCACCGCTGACATTAACTTTTCCTGTGCCGGCCGGTATTGAGACACCCGTTAAATTTGCACGTAATGCCGATGCCTGGATTTGTTTGAATAAAGAAAAAAAGATGCTGATTTGCCACTATGGCAAACCGTTAACAGGCCATGATTTCACAACCATTCGTTTACCTGTTGCGCCTACCGCAGATAGCTTAGGCAAAAAACCAGGGCCTTTTATGGCGAAAGTGGCTGCCGTTGCGGGTGAAAAAAATGTAGCCAATAATAACGCATCACTGACATCCAAAGTAGCTGTCAAGACTTTACATCTTGCCAGCATGGCTCACCCAGACTACAGTACGCCGCTATTAAAGCCGACGGTGATTCCAAAATATGCGTTGCCGTTACCCAACGTATTGAACCCGGCCTTTCAATTTAAACCCGATACCAAGACGATCCCTGGCACTGATCTGTATAAGCTAAATATCGACCGCATCAAAACCTATATTCTACCGCCAGGATTTCCATCTACGACTGTCGATGCTTACGGCGATTGCGACTGCATGGAAACTTTCAGTTACCCAGCGCATACCATCATTGCCAATTCCACTGCGGCAGGCTTAAACCGTTTTGGGCGTGGCAAACCGACAAAAATTCAGTTCAGGGATGCCCGTGACCCTGATTGGCCGCATTTACTGCCGGTAGACCATACTATCCACGGCGCAATGGACGGCGAACCCGATATCCGCAGTGTGGTACATTTGCACGGCTTTAAACAAGTTAACGAAGAGAGTGACGGCTATCCTGAAAGCTGGAAATCGCCATCCGGTAAGACAGGCGACCAATTCAGTGTGGCTGCTACAGCAACCGTACCCTATAACCCAAACCCGTTTGATCAGGCCAACAATCAGGAAGCCAGCCTGTTATGGTTTCATGACCACACTTTGGGCCTCACCCGCCTGAATGTTTATTCTGGTCTTGCCGGTTTGTATGTGCTGCGCGACAGCAACGAACAGGCCATGATTGACAATGGCAGCCTGCCTGGCGGGGCTTATGAGATTCCACTGGCGTTGCAGGACCGCATGTTCCACCCGGATGGTTCTTTAGCTTATCCTGACCGTAACCCTGATGTTCCAGCCGCTCCAAAACCCAGTATGCTGCCGGAATTTTACGGTAGTGTGATGATGGTAAATGGGGTTGCCTGGCCGTATCTCGATGTAGAGCCGCGTCGCTACCGTTTTAGAATGCTCAATGGCTCCAATGCCCGGTTCTATACCTTATTATTATCAAACAACGCTCGTTTTTATGTATTAGGTACGGAAGGGGGATTTTTGCCAGCCCCCGCCGCTGTTTCAAGTCTAACGATTGGCCCTGGGGAGCGTTATGATTTTGTGATTGATTTTTCATCTGCTCGTAAC
>SBAV01000252.1 GCA_005239965.1 Methylobacter tundripaludum | reverse complement strand
TTGGTGCTTGGTGCTTGGTGCTTGGTGCTTGGTGCTTGGTGCTTGGTGCTTGGTGCTTGGATTAGAAACCATTGTCATGGTAAGTTCCTTGTTTAGGGGCTTTTATTTTGGCAACAAACCTGACACAGTACGGCTTAAATCAGCGTGATCTATTGCGTTTGGGCGGCTCAAAAACTGTAAAGTTTTTGCGCTGCGTGATTGTAGCGTAACTGTAACTTAATTCATACAGCCAAACTCAGTTTTTTGGGGTTTATTTACACTGTGGGGGTATTCTGAAGCGTTTCTCGTGCATATAGCCGGACATGGCTTGTCTCGTTACTTGTTATCGTAATGGCTCGATAAGTTGTATTGACAACATCGGACATCCTCTCTATGATTTTTCGTTTCATGAGTTGAGATGCTTTATGCCAACCATCAGTATGTTTTACGGAATCCTGGTTTCAATGTACGCCCTGGATATTGATAAACACCATTTGCCTCATATCCATGTTCGATACAACGAATTTAAAACAGTGATTGCTATTCCAGATGGCGAAGTGTTAGAGGGTCACCTTCCCATCAGGCAATCGAAACTTATCCAGGCATGGGTGGAACTACACCGCGATGAACTCATGGCAGACTGGTTTCTTGCCGCAAGTGGACAAACACCTTTTAAAATTGATCCCTTGCGATAAGGAAAAACAAATGACACCCGATGTTATCCACGTTAAACCGAAAGCAAACTATTCCATCGAAGTGGTTTTTGAAAATGGAGAAACCCGCTTGTTTGATATGAAACCTTATCTCCAATACCCTGCATTTTCATTGCTTAGCAAAAATAATTTTTTCATGAATGCACATGTGGCTAATGGAACAGTGGCCTGGAATGATGAGATCGATCTCTCGCAAGATACCCTTTACTTACGTGGTGTTCCTATTTGATTAGGGCGGTAGGTCTATCGCGTTCGCATTGGCTAAAATTGTAAAGGTTCTTGGTGTGTTGATGTAGCGCAAGTAACAAAGAAAGAGAGGCTTATCATGACTGGCTCGAAAACGAATACGATGAATCGTAAAGAAGTGCTATCAGCAGTACAAAACCTGTCGCCGTCGCAAGATTTTGTCTGGGACGGCATGGATGAAGACGACCGCCCAGCAACCGATAAAGAATTACGTGCAGGTATCGAATTGAACCCTGTGCAACGTGGCAGACCTAGCGGCTCTGAAAAAACACAGATTGCATTACGTGTGGATAACAGTGTATTAGACGCTTTTCGTGCGACTGGAAAAGGCTGGCAGACACGCATGAATGATGCGCTTAAAGAGTGGCTTAAAGAACACGCAGTTTAAATGACGAGATGATAATCCTCATCACTTGTTAATTGCAGCGTGAGTGTATTTTAATTCCTATTTAACACTATTTATACAAGATAGCTTGGAAGTATTTTTTAGCGCATATCAAAATCACTTTGTAGCAACGATGGTTCATCGTTATAAATTTACAATGAACCACTTTTAGAATATATCAAAGCCAGCAAATTTTAGCGGCTCTAAATAGCGTTACTGATTTCTAGGGTAAGTCTGGAGGATTAGTGTTGGTCACAGATGTAAAAGATACTTGTCCTAATACTTTACCCGTTTCGCTATCACGCATTTCAGTCAGATCTGCCAGCGTTTTTTTGTGTCGCGCAAGTACAGTGATTTCATCTGCACCGTTACCGTTGCTGTCAGGAGACACAGCGATGGCTTGGCCTTTATAAGAAGTATTTAAAAAAGGCAGCGTTTTTAATAGGGGGCTGCTTGGTGCGGCTTTGGCATCTTTAATGAGTACAGCCGGCTGCTCTTTCTGTTTGTATAACACGCCTATTTCTGGCACGCCGTTACCGTTTATGTCCTTGATCACTACCATGCCTTGCGGTGGTGTGACGATATCAATAGCGAACGTTAACGTGTTAAGCGTTTTTTTGGTGCGCGTATCTTTAATTTGTACCGTGTGTTTGCCAGTTTTATAGTCGACCCACAGGACTGCGATTTCATTGGCTTTATTTTTGTTCAAATCTGGAACGATGGCGGTTGCAATGTTTTTGTTGGCGCTCCATTCACAGATAAAGCCTGCTTCCCCCGATACACTGTCAACGTCAAACCAGGCTATGCCTTTTACCGGTGAATTGGGGCCAACCATCAGGTAATCTTCGTCTGGGCGGTTATTAGGCTGTGGGCCGTTGTCGCCGCCCGCGCTCCAGTTTGTATAACCCCATTTTTCACCGTTAAGCCATTGCCATTTATTTTGCGATTCAGCATCTGTGCCACCGATAAAATAATAGCCTGTGGTGCCTGCCAGCAGTGTTTGATCGATAAAGTTCTGTTCTTCTTTCGACGTGATGGTTGCCAGATGAGCGCCTTTGCTTTCACAGTCTGACTGTGCGTCACTCCAAGTGGTAGTGTCAAATTCAATAAGCTGATAATAATGTCCTGTTGTTTCTGAAAACAGTTTTGCAGAATCGGCGTGCAGGGGAGGTATGGAGAACAAACCGGTTAAAACTATACCGAATTGTAATGTTATTATTTTCATAGTGGCCTGTGAGGTTATGGTGTAAAAAAAATTCGTCACATGCAAAATAATAACTCAAAAAATCAGCTGGATAAAATTATAATTTTCAATGCATTGGTGTATAAGTGTTTAATGTCTGTAGGGCATAAGCTGACTAAAATACAGCGTGGCACCCACCACGGCAGCGGGTGCTACAATGAAATTTAACACCGGTATGCTCAATGCGAGGGCCGCGATAGCGCCAAAGCTTGATGCACCTAAGCGAACACTCTTCAAAATTTTTTTCTGCTCAGAAAACAAAAGACCGGCATTTTCCATCGGATAAGCGGTGTATTCCAACGCCATACTCCAGGCGCCAAACAGTAACCATAGCACGGGCGCAATCACATTAAGGCCAGGGATAAAAGAAATGATCAGCAATGGTATGGCGTTGATTCCAAAATAGAGGCCGCGTTTTAATTCCGCCCAGATGATTTTGGCTACAGGAGGCTCAATGATTGGGGTGGTTTGTCCGGTAACCATGGCCGAGGTTTTTGCCGATAGCCTTCCGTAAAATGGCGCGGCGATAATATTGGCCAGCACCATAAAGGTAAAAAACAGGATGCTAAAAAAGCTGATGAAAAACAATGGCCAGAGCAGCCAGCGTAACCACTGGAGCCAGACGGGAATAAAATGATTAATCAAATCGGCAACATAGTAATAACCTAAAACAAATGCGATGCTGTACAAAACAAGATTTATGAAAATTGGGATGATCACAAATCGACGCAAGGGTGCTGAACTTAACAGCTTGATGCCCTTGAAAAAACAGCCTATTGCTACGGCTGGATTATTGGCTTTTTTATCAACTAGCATTTTTTAATCTCTTAGCAAATATATATTGATGTTGCGCACTGTCCACGAAAAACACAAAAAGCACGAACAATGGGCAATAACATAATATTTCTACGTATATTTTTTCGTGTTTTTCGTGCCTTCCGTGGACAAATAAGGTTTCATTGGGGATATTCTTTCGTGGAAAT
>SBAV01000064.1 GCA_005239965.1 Methylobacter tundripaludum | reverse complement strand
ATGTCGCTTTCAATTGGGGCTCCCAGGCTGGCGGCTGTACTGGTGTTTTTGCAGCATTTGGAGCTTCAATGCTTTTTTGCGGGATGTCAGGTTTTTGAAAAGGATCATGTAGCACTCGGATTGTTTGATAATATTCCCCTCCCAATACACAGAAAGAGCATACGAAGGCAAGCAAAACCAAGAAACTTTTTCTCATGATTCTTCAGCAAATTGATAGGAAACTAAAGTGAGGGTAAAACGCCTCATTGCAGAGTCCGGTTCCGGTATTAGTTCAAAATTCTTGATAACAATCGGCCCTAAATCTCGGCCAATTTGATCAAGCCAATCGAATAAATTGACATATTTACCAACAACAACCACATGAAAGGGAAGCTCCTTGAATATGTAAATTTTTTCAACATCGCCTGGTTCTACGCTGATCAATTTGATATGGTGAGCCGCAGCAATGGTATCCATTTGGCTGATTACCGAGACTATCATCTGATTCGGCGGTAACCCTTGGCTATTGCCATGAAGTTGTTGACTGAGCTCTGTAATCTGTCGTTGAAAGTTGCCAATTTGACTGGCCAACGGGGTGTCGGTTTGCAGTTCGGTTTCCAGCATTTCCAGCGTATTCCGGGCCTGATTAAAGTCTTTTAGCGGCCGCTTTAACACGTACAAATAGCCGGATAGCAAAGTTAATAAAATTAAAGAAACTAATAATGTAGCCAGCATCTTCGGTTTAACTTGTTTTTGCAGGGTTTTATACATGTTCGTCCTTGAATTGATTATTAATAATCACGACAAGTTTAAATTCAACAACCTGGCTACTGGTATAGCTGCGTAAACTTGTATTAATGACCTTAACATCATTAATTTCCGGTTGCTTGATCAGGTTACTGATAAAGCCAGACAGGCTGGAATGATCCAATGCCTGGCCGCTGATTTCCATATGGGTGTCCAGCTTCCATGCTTGCTGATTAGGGGAGGCGTTGGTTTCTTGCGGAATAATAATAAAGTACCCCGTTTGAACCGTAGCAGGTTGCACTTGGGTTATTTCCCCGGCTCTGATAAACGACCATTGGGTAAACCAGATGTCATTTTGCATCACTCGATCAACGGCCAATAAAATTTGCTTGGCAGAAGGTCCGCCGCGTAATCCATTAAGAATTTCCAACTGATTTCTAAGCTTAGTTTCCTGAGAAACCAGCGCATCGTATTTTTGTTGTTGTTCGATACTGGTTTGTTTATCTCTTTGCAGAACTGCAATTTTTGAGTTGAGTACCGTTGTTTTATTGAGAATGGCAAACTTCAAACTAAATACAACGATCAGTAAACCGGCAAGAACTAGCGCGAACTGGTGGCACCAGCGTTTAATCTTAAGCCGTTCCTTATAACTTGCAGGAATCAGGTCTAATTCATACATGCTAAGTCGTTGCTCTCTGTACAAGAAAAAAAATAAACGGTGTCATTTCGACCATCGGGAGAAATCTTGACCCACTGTTGTTAAGATTTCTCCCGATGGTCGAAATGACAACAATACAATCGATGTAATGCTTTTAGATTTTTTGTCATGTACGAAGGTCGTAGCTTGAAATTGAGTTATAAGGGTTGATCTCATAACTGCTGGCTCCGTAATGCCAGACCCGTTGCAACAGCCACTCCTGCAACAGGGCCTAGATCATAAAGCGTGTTCGATACATCATCGACTTCAATGCCGTAAAATGGATTGATCGTTTTGACAGGGATAGTTATCAGCTTATCGATAACATTATCAATACCGGGCAAACGTGCCAGGCTACCCATCAGGTAGATTTGTTCGACTGCACCGCCGCGTGTTTCCGATGCGATATACACCATGATGTCCCTGATTTCGGTAGCCAAACTAACAAAGGAAGCGTTTAAAATGTCATAAATTGTATTTTTGATGCCGCTGTCATTGTCATCGTCCTCAATATCAACAAGGTCATCCTCTATGGAGAACACCGCCCGTTTGGGTTCATCCAAGCCATATTTATGCAAAACTTGCAGCGCCGTTTTAACCGGCACATCAAATGCCCTGGCAACCACCGCAATGATGGTATCTATGCCAAAATCAATTTTCCGGTCAAATATCAGCTCATTATTCCAGATGACGGTCAGATAGCTTCTATTGGTGCCAAAGTTAATCGTCAATACTTTTTGTAGCCGTTCAGGCGTAGACATTGCATTGATAAGGCGTCTGATGGCAACCGGCCCAATTTCCAGGGCAACCACTTCCAAACCGCAGTCCATTAACAAGTCAAGATATTGTTCGACAATGTCCTGTTTAGCCATTGCAACCAGGGCCATACGATCATTCCTCTCGGTAGCATCCGGTTTAATCGGCAAGTAATCAATTACAAATTCACTCAGGTCAGAGTTGACGCGTCTTTTCAGTGCTGACAATAATGATTCTGCATCATTTTCATTTTTACCGAGTTGATAATTAAGAAATAAAAGTCTCAAGAAATGGGATGGCACAGACGAGACTACTTTTCGGCCAGTGAATTTGCGGCTTTTCAAGCTATTTTTAACGAGTTTCTTAAAAGAATTCGGATTTTCCAATAGTTCATCAAGGTTGGTGTCATGATAATCAGAAGCGGCAGCATGAATAACGGGGTGGCCAGAACGAAAATCAACTTGTACCATGTTCAATTTTTCCAGGCCAAGATCAAAGCCGATCATGGAGTGAGACTTAAACACATGTGTTTTTTGGCCATGACTCCGTATTGATTTAAAACCTGCCAAGATTTTCGTTAGCGTCATTAATTATTCTTACTTTGGTGGGGGCGAATTGCTGAGAATTACATTATCTCCACTCCATTTTTGCGATGGTCGCGTTGATCAAAATGACACGCTAATGTATGAAGTTTTGACCAAAGTATAGTCTAGTATGAAAAAATGCTAAGGGCAGATGGGTGATTCCCGCGCTACCCGTTGCAACTGAAGTAATTGCCTGTTGCGTCGAATTGCTGTTTTTCCCACCTCAACATAGTCGGCAAGACTACGGTGCTGTATAGGTAATGACCAGTTGCGGAATAGTAAGTCCGCCTTTCTCTTTACTATCAAACGACTGTTCGTCCTTGATGGTAGTGATCAGTAGCACGCCGTTGTTGACAGTAACCCCGTCAACCCATTCCTGCGTGAGTGCTGTCAAGTTCCAATACAGCCAACCGGTACTGAAACTTCCCGGCGGCGGCGATATGCCGCTAGTTTCCTCAACCGCCATCGCCACGCTCGGTGTGCGATAGGTGCCGCCAGCGGTCGTCCAGTTTGTCGAACTATCCCGCTTATTCCAGGTTACCCCATCTGCCGTGCCGGATCCGGTTTTGGTGCCTTCTACCCACGACTGGGTCAGTGCATAGGCAGAGACGGTTTTAGGATTAGTCGTTGCCGAATTCACATTCGAGACCTTAAGGCGCAGCTTGGCGCTTTGGATCAGTGAGCCACTGGGAATGCCACTGGTGTCAAATTTCAGCATAATGCGTTTTTGGTCATCCACCTTTACGAAAGTGATTACCAGCGAAGTCGAAGCGCCATAGT
>SBAV01000101.1 GCA_005239965.1 Methylobacter tundripaludum | reverse complement strand
TTATGGAGATTTTTGGCATCTTCAAGGGACTTATCGATATGTTGCTTGCGTTGGGCAATGATTTCCAGTATCGGTTTGTAAAAAAGCCGTTGCAGAATCCAGATCAGTATCAGGAAATTGATGATCTCAAGGAAAAAAGTAGAAGCATTAAATTCCATGGGCAATTTATTGACGGTTATTTGATGATGTATTCAAGCAAGGGGTTGCGAAATAGGATAATCAAGACAATAACCAGACAATAAATTGCCAGCGATTCGATCATCGCCAGGCCAATAAACAGGGTGCGCATAATCGATTGTTCCGATTCGGGTTGCCGGGAGATGGCCTCCAGCGCACTATTGATAGCTTTGCCCATAGCCAGGGCGGGCACCATCACCCCAACGGTTATGCCGATAATGGCGGCGACACTCGATCCGAAAACGATCAGGGATATATCAGTCATAGTTACTCCTGTGAGTTAAGTTGTTGTGATTGTATCGCACCCGCCAGGTAGATCAGCGCGAGCATGCCGAAAATATAAGCCTGCACCAAGGCATCGATGATATGTAGCATCAGGATCGGAATCGGCGCAAGAAATCCGGCCACCAGTAAAATTAGCATGGCTGCCATTTCCAGGCTCATTATGTTGCCGAATAAACGGATTGCCAGCGCCAGGGTTCGGGTGAATTCGCTGATAATATGGAAGGGCAGCAAGATAGGGCTAGGCGCCAGATAATGGTGCAAATATTTTTTTAAGCCCTGGGTTTTGATGCCAAACCAGTGTACCGAAAGAAACACCAACACCGCCAGCGCCAAGGTCACAGACAGATCGCGCGTAGGCGAATGCAGCCCCGGTATCAAACCAACGAGATTGGCAACGATCAGAAACAACCATAACGAAGCAATAAACGGCATAATTTGCCGGCCATGTTCCGGAGCGACGGCGAGGATGGCCTCGTCTATGACGACAACAATACTTTCGACAACAGTTTGAATCGAATTAGGGATCATTTTCAGATGCCGGGTCGAAAGCCGGGCAATCACAGTAAAGACCAGAATAATACCCCAGGTAATGATGACCGAGCCGTTAATTATCACCGGCCCGAAAGCAAAAGCATAATCGTTTTCCATGCTAGCCCCGTTAATCTTTAATCAGGAAGTACACATTCAACATGCCGGCCACCACACCGGCAAGCAGTAAACTAAGCGTCCAGCGCATGGAATAGCCCGCTGTCATCTCGTCCAGCCAATGGCCAAGATAGACGCCAGCAATGACAGGCAGCACCATAACCAGTCCCAATGTACCGATATAGATGGTTTGTGAGAGCAGGTTCGGACGGTTTTGTTCAGCCTTTTTCATGCGTTTAATCTGACTTTCTACCTTTGCCTTCAAATTTTGTTGCGGCTTCATGACTGCCACCTCGATTTTTGTTGCAGGGACATCATGCGTTTAAGCAGCGCCTGTTCCATACGTTGCAGGCTTATTCGGGTTGCACGCAGATTTTCTTCTTCGGTTATGAGCTGCTGATCCAACAAAGCACTGATACGCTCAAGATCCGTATCCATCAGAAAATGCCGGGTACTCAGCGTCAATTCATTATTTTTGAAATACAACACCCCACCAGGTAAAGCCAAATATTGCCAGTCTTTCTCTTTTTGGCGGAATCGTGCCAGCCCGAAAGCCAGCGTGGTCATAAAGCGGGCATGGTTGGGCTGGATGCCAAAACTCCCAGAAGAGTCCTTGCCGACGAAGGATGTCACGCCGTCGATTTTTAAGGCATGGGATGCATCAAACAGGTTTAATACAAATTGGGTCATTGCAAATCCTGCATGGCACCGCGCATATAACATTGTTCTTCAGTGACATGATCGTAGGCACCTGCCAAAAATGCTTCACAATCCGTCAAGGTTTTCTCAAGCGGAATGGATACGCCAGTTTGCTTGCTGTGCTGCGCCAACACCGAAAATGGCTGGGTAAGATAACGCTGTAATTTACGCGCACGCAGCACAATTTTTCGGTCGGTTTCCGACAACTCTTCAATTCCGAGCATCGCAATAATATTTTCCAGTTCATGATAGCGCGCCAGATGTTCGCGCACGGCTTGTGCCACTGAATAATGGCGATCGCCCAAGGTAAACCGGTCCATCAGCTTGCTGCTTGAACGGAGCGGATCCACCGCCGGATAAATGCCTTTGCTGGCTTGGTCCCTGGACAGGATAACTGTCGTATCCAGATGGCTGAGGATGGCGCTTACCGCAGGGTCAGTCATGTCATCTGCTGGCACATACACCGCTTGTACCGAGGTGATGGCCCCTTGCCGGGTTGACAGGATGCGGTCTTCCAGTTCCGCAACTTCCGAAGTCAAGGTCGGTTGATATCCCACGGTAGCCGGCATGCGCCCGAGCAGGCTGGAGATTTCACTGCCGGCCTGTACAAAGCGGAAGACATTATCCATCACGAACAGGACTTCCTTGTGCAGCGTGTCCCGCAGGTATTCGGCATAGGTTAACGCCGACAACCCGACACGAAAACGCACACCCGGAGACTCATCCATTTGCCCGAAAACCATCAAGGTATCCGCCATTACACCAGTTTGCTGCATTTCTTTCCACAACTCATGCGCTTCACGGATACGCTCGCCGACCCCGGCAAAAACCGAAACGCCTTTATGGATGGCAGAAACTGCATGGATAAATTCCATAATCAAGACAGTTTTCCCGACACCCGCGCCGCCGAACAATCCGGTTTTTCCACCCTTGACGAAAGGGCACAATAAATCGATGACTTTAATGCCGGTCTCCAGAATTCCGGTTATTCCGATAGCTTCTGACAACGGCAATGGTTTTGCATGAATATTGCGGAATTCGTTTTGTGGCAAAGGCAGCTGCCCGTCCGTCCAAGGGTTCACCAAAGATATTCAACAACCGGCCTAAACATTGTTCAGACACAGGGACCTGTAAGGGCGTGCCAGCATCATAAACGGCCAGGCCGCGACTTAGGCCCGCAGTGCCGTGCAGGGTAATGGCCCTGACATGCCGCTTATCGAGATGCTGATGCACCTCAAAAAAATAAGTGATGTGGTCAAAGCGGGTGTATAAGGCTTGGCGCAAGGGCGGCAACCTGGCACAATCTATGATCACTACAGGGCCATGCGCTTCGGTTATGGTTCCAATAGCGTCTTGTTCTTTATTTTGTACCTGTAAACTATTCAATGCGGCGTCCCTTTTCTGGTTAGGAGTGTAACGGTTTTCAGGCAATTTATACAGTTTTCATTCCACCGCATTATTACCATATTGCAACAACTGTGCAATCAGCGCATTTATAGGCTAATGTAATAGCCGTGGACATTCCAGATGATTAGACTTGGGCAAACTAATGAGACATTTCATTCACAGCATCGCAGAAAAAAATCACAATCAGGCAACGCGTTTGTTGCAAATCTTAAGGGCGGTTCAATCCCGCTATCATTATGTACCCAAAGACGCGATAGAGCAGTTAGCTGAATTGTTACATATTCCTCGAACGCGCATTATCAGTGTAATTGAATTTTACAGTTTTTTTCATTTGCAGCCCAGAGGGCAGTATGAGCTTCTGATCAGCGATTCCATTACTGACCACATGCTAGGCAAGATCAATTTGATCGATTATCTGTCTAAACAACTGAATGTTGCTGCCGGAACGGTACGCGAAGACGGGAGGGTCAGCCTGGATAATACATCTTGCACCGGATTGTGCGATCAAGGCCCGGCTGGACTGGTAAACGGCTATCCGTTGACGCGTTTGGATCGCCCACGCATCGACTGCATTGCCGACCTGATTCATCACCAAAAGCCGTTAACCGAGTGGCCAAGCGAGTTGTTCCAGGTAAGCGATAACCTGATCAAATCCGGTTTGTTGTTAAACCATACCATTGCAC
>SBAV01000439.1 GCA_005239965.1 Methylobacter tundripaludum | reverse complement strand
TTGTTAAATGGATGGTAGGTTTAGTACTTGGTGGTATTTTGACTCTAATTCTCAAGGCGTTTTTTCCGGTTTAATCCATTAATTGGGAATTCTTATGGCGACATCAGATTTTTATGAGTGGTTTCCATACCGTAATAACCGGTCAAGGGTACAAAACTGACCCCAAGAATG
Source organism: Methylobacter tundripaludum (assembly GCA_005239965.1). GTDB lineage: Bacteria > Pseudomonadota > Gammaproteobacteria > Methylococcales > Methylomonadaceae > Crenothrix. Next base: position 11,408 of record SBAV01000439.1, on the reverse strand, counting down.
GTTTGGCTCTTTATTTCGCCGTCTGCCATTTTTTCCACCACCATCAACCTCTGGACGCCATAAGGTAAACCGACAGGTATGACCAATCGAGCGCCCGTTCGTAATTGGTCAATCAGGGGTTGGGGAATATGGGGCGCGGCGGCAGTAACAATAATACCGTCATAAGGTGCATGTTCAGGCCAGCCGGAATAGCCGTCACCGGTGTGAACAACCACATTGTTATAACCCAGCCTACTGAGTCGCTCACGTGCCGTTGTGGCCAACTCTTCTACGATTTCGATGGAATAAACACGCTCAACCAACGTCGATAGAATCGCTGCCTGATAACCAGAACCAGTACCAATTTCCAGAATGATATCGGTGGGTTTCGTATTCAACAAATCGCTCATCAGGGCAACAATGTACGGCTGGGAAATAGTTTGCCCCAAACCAATGGGAGCCGGGCCGTTATCATAAGCACAACAGCGTAAATGCTCGGGTAAAAAATCATGCCGAGGAACCTGTTTCATCGCTGCCATTACGTGGGCATCCAATGAATTCTTGCCAATGAGATGGCGTGTCCATTTAACTTCCCTTTCAATTTCATTCAACATGCGTTGCATTTCTTTCACGTTTTCATTCTCCGAAAATAATAGAAAGAAGAAATCTATGCCAACTATTTAGGCGAGAAATTATTCAAAACCAAACCGGTTCGGCAACCATCCATTATTAACGCAATCACGAAAGCACCAGGCTGGTGTGGTTTCAGTCTTATAGCTCCAAAAAAACCAGCCGAGATATTTTTCGAAAGTCGCCAATTGTGCAGACGCATACGCGCGATAAGCCACATCCCTTTGGAATTTGTCCATGGTTTCCAGTGCATGGTTAAAAGGCCCATTGGCCCATAGCGAGACCACTTTTAAATCCATGCCTAAACTCCATTCGCCAACATAGGCCCATTGCCTAAGCTCGTGAGTGATGGCATCTGCTTCCTGTTTCCAGTCAACAGTGGTTTTTTTGATGTGCCCGAAAATATCCAAATCAAGTTCTTCGCGCACGAAACATTGGTAACGATGGATATCAAACACCGCATTGTCAAAATCGGGGGCGGCCAAAAATCCCAAATATTCGCGGTAAGATCGAAAGCCATCATGGAAAACCACCGCCACATCATCAGGCTTGCAGTGTTTGCGGATACGGTAATAGCCCTCGGTCGTGTATTGCTTGAGCAAATTAGTGTCCACATCCCAACGCGGCTCATTTAACACCTCAATCGCATGCAGTGCAACGCGGCCCTGGTAACGTTCTGCCAACTGTTCCAGCACCCATAAGGAATGCTGGATATAAACCTCATCGGTGTGCCATTCACAAACGTCTTTGATGCCGCCATTGTCGAAACCGTTTTGACAACCGGGCGCGGCATGCAAATCCAGCACTATCGACAAGCCCAACGCTTCCGCCCATTCGAATGCCTGGTCAAGAATCTCAATCCCCCCCTCAACAAACGGATAGCGGGCTTCGCCATACGCCCTGTGATAGGGATAATTCGCCCCAAAAATCCAATGCCCAATGGGGATACGCACCGCATTGATGCCAATGCTAGAAAGCCAGGCAAAATCATCACGCGTAATAAAGGTTTGCCAGTGCTGCTGTAATCGTGATTTGGCTTGAGCGCCCAGCTCAACGCAATAACTGGTCTCATCCACCGCATTCAGCCCGTCGAATAAGCTGGGGGTCATCCATTTTTCCAGCACTAACCAACCGCCAAGATTGACGCCTCGCAGTTTTTTGCCTTTGTTATTGATTGTTGATTGAATCATGGCTGGCTTTCTCCTGGTAAATAACCGACATCCGATAAAGCTAAATTTTTAGTTTACGTTGATGAAAGGCTTCAGCCGTCGGCTGGTTGGTAATGCTCATGATGGCTGAATTGGGGAGCTCTTTATCCAGTATCTCCAGCATCTGGGTTTCACCGTCCGGGGTTAACGAATCGAAGGTTTCCTGAATAAAAATCCATCTGGGCCGATACAGCAAAACCCGAACCAACCCCAAACGCTGCTGCTGTTCGCGGGAAAGGACTTGTTCCCAGGATTCAACCCGATCAAGCTGTTTTACCAGCTCCTTAAGTCCTAGCCTTTTTAACAATTTTTCCAAAGTGGATCGTTTGAATGATTCTATGCTTTTGGGATAACAAATGGCTTCATAAAGCGAACCGGTTGGCAAGTAAGGCCGAGGTGGCATGAAGAACAGAGCATCATCTGGCACTTCAATGCGCCCGGAACCCCAAGGCCATAGACCGGCAATCGCCTGGAACAGTTTTGCGCCTGTACTGCTGTGGCCGGAAATCAATACCCGATCACCGACCTTAATTTCACAATCGATGGTCGATGAAAGGTTTTCCCCCTCCAAGCTGGCGATGGTAACGTTATCAAGCTTTAAGACAGGTAGTCCTGATTTTCTTACACAAATTTGATGGGAGTTGAGACAGGCTATATCAAAATCCAAATCATCAAGAGCCTTGACCAAACCTAAAACCCGCTCAACCGAAGCCCGCCATTTGGCAATTCCGGCCATATTGTTGACCGGCCAGGACAATGCGGACACCATGTGCCCAAAGGCTTGTACAGATTGCATCAAGGTACCCAGGGTAATGGCACCCACAATATAACGCGGCGCTGCTACCAGAATCGGCAACGCCATTGAGGTGACCGAATAGCCCGATGTAAATATCTGAATTTGCTTCCAGGCGACTGTTTGTTGGTGGTAAGTGTCAATAATGGCCTGAAACGAACCCTGAAAGCGCTGGCGTTCATTGGCCTCGCCCTGAATTAAGGCAATGGCTTGGGCGCTTTCTTGCGCCTTGATCAGGTTATAGCGGTAATTTGCCTCTTCGGTTTGCCGGACATGGGTGGCCACAGTCATCGGTTTTCCCATCCACCAGCCTAAAATCGAGGCGGCAACCGAATAAATGATTGAAACCCAGACCAAATAACCGGCAACGGAAAAGGAAAAAAGCCCCAGGTTTAAAACCACCGTACCGGATAAGGTCCAGAGAATTTTGGTGAAGCTGCCCAGCAACAAAAGGCTGTAAAACAATGAATGCCCCAGCGCAATGGCTTCTTCGGTGGCGATACGGATGTCTTCAGCGATGCGGCCATCGGGATTGTCATGGTCCCCTTTTGAGACAAAGGTAAGCTGATAATGCCGGCCCTTGTGCATCCATTTGCCAATGACCTTGTCGGTAAGCCACAAGCGCCAACCGATCAGTATTCGTCTTTTAACAAGCAAATGCAGGGTTGTTATGGTAATGCTGGCAATGAAAATCAGGACTAACATGCCCACCTGGGTAACTAAGCCAGACATTGAACGCTGCTCAAGGGCATCAAAAAGGGCGGCGCTCCATTCGGTAATCACCACGGCCATAACAATCTGCAAGACGGTAAGGACGATGAGGAACACCGTGTCCTTACGAATTGCCAATTTATCTTCAGAGTTCCAAAAAGGCCCTGCCAATTTTATAAACTCAACCAAAAATCTGTCTTGCCTCAGCATCTCATTCCCCTGCCGAAAAGTCGAAAAAATGCAGCAGTCATCCATCCCGCTTATGGGTATTTGACTACTTCAATTTCTGTCGTATCATCATTGGCAATAGCTTACCGCTTTACAGTTTTTTTTGACACAACAATATCAAATCGGAACCTGGCAATCATATAGTGACATCAAACAGTATTCTAAATATTGCCCACCGGGGCGCACGGGCTTATGCGCCTGAAAATACGCTGGCGGCCTTTGCCAAGGCCAAAACGTTTGGCTGCCAAATGTTTGAGATGGATGTACGCTTGACTAAAGACGACGAAGTTATCGTTCATCACGACGATCAGCTGACCCGATGTACGGATGTTGAAACCAAATTTCCTGATCGTAGCCCTTATAAAGTCGCAGATTTTACCGCCGCCGAGCTTGGCTGTTTAGATGCCGGAAGCTGGTATGTCAAGCAATTAGAGCTTGCCAGTGAAAAAAGACAACCCTTTTTGAAAAGTTTAACAGACGCCGAAATCGCCCAATTTGTCAGCCCAGCCGAACGGTGTCTTTATGCTTCCGGCAACATCAGGCTGCCAACCCTTAGCGAGGCGCTATGCCTGGCTAAAGAACTCGATTTGATAGTTAACATAGAACTCAAATCCCAGCCGGACAGTGATTCAAAGCTAATTGCGGCAGTGTTAAAAAGCATACAAGCCATGCAGATGGAAAATCAGGTTTTGATTTCTTCTTTTGAACATGAATTGTTAAGACAGGTGCGGCAGCAATCAACAACAATTGCCACGGCGGTTCTTGCTGATAGCCCTATTAAAGCCCCCTTGACCTATCTACGTAAACTTAAGGCGAATGCTTACAATTTGGCCTGTTACAAGGATTTAAAGCACAAGGGCTTTGGTGGAGTGGCTGGCAAGCGTTATCGCGCCCATATCGAAAAGATTCGTAAAGCCGGTTTCGGTGTCAATATATGGACATGTAACGATCCGGAAGAACTCAGGCAGTTATTGGCTGTTGGCATAACCGGCCTGGTGTCCGATTACCCGAATCGGGTGCGTGAAATAATTTCACCATGACCAGCCGATTCAGGGCATTATTAAAACTCAACACGTTGGCGCCCTGCTGATTTATCCAGGATAAATGTGCACAGTCCTTTGCACCTTCAATTGCGCCGCTACTTCACCGGCACCAAAAAATACAACAACATCAAAATAACAATCATAAGGATTGCACTTAAACCCTGCCAAAAACGTAAAGGATTGCGTTGTATCAACGGGATATTGTCTCCGGTGCGCAAAAAGTTGGGATTGGGGGTGTTCAGGTCGTATAGAAATTCCGATAATTCGTTGTATCGAGTGTGCGGGGATATCGACGTGGCTTTTTTTAGTGCGCCATCGATCCAGGTAGGAACGAGGGGATTATGATAAAAACTGGATACGTAGCATAAATTGGCAAGAAAGCCCTGGCAGGGTTTTTCCGGCATATCCAGGCCGAAAGGCAAGGCGCCATTGAGCATCTCATAAGTAATCACCGCCAAGGAATAGAGATCGGACTTTACGGTTCCGCGTTGGCCCAGGTGGTATTCCGGCGCAGTATAATTCAAGGTTCCCAGGATATTGTCTTCACTGTCTGGGTCAAGAAGGGCAATTTCGGCGATACCGGCAATTTTCACCGAACCAAAATCGATAATTTTCACCACACCGTTTTTATTGAACATGATATTTTCGGGTTTGAGATCCTGATGCAACATTTCCTTGCGGTGGAAAGCACGCAGTCCCTTAGCGATTTGTTCCACTATTTTCCGGACTGTCAGGATGTCGGCCTTGGGGTTGGCGGTTATCCATTCCCGTAGTGTTTGCCCCTCCAGGTATTCGGTGGCATAGTACACGCAGCTCTTCGGTCGATCTGTGCTGAGGACTTTAACAACGTTGTCATGGTTAATGCGTTTGCCGGCCCATTCCTCATGTAAAAAATGTTCAATAAAATGCGTGTCGTCGTCGTAAAGTATCGATGGCGTTTTTAGAATGACCTGGGTGTTAGTGTGGGTGTCCCGGGCGCGATAAATCTGGGTGCGTTTGCTGGCATGTAATTCCGCCTCGATACGGTAGCCATCCAGCACCATGCCCGGTTGCAATGGCGGTGGAAACGGCAGATTGGCATGACGGCGCAGGATTTCGTCATCCTTCGCTTCCGGTAAGCCATCAACCCTGAGCAATTGGCAAGTCAGGTTATCATCACTGTTGTTGTCTTTGGCTTGCCGCACAATGTGTTCAGCCAGCACGCTTAGATCAATGCCCTCCCCCAGTAATTTCTTCAGCGCTTTGTCATCGATAAAATCGTGGACGCCGTCTGTGGTCATCAGGAACAGGTCGCCCTGTTCCAGGGGCAGGACCTTGTAATCAACTTCCAGCCTGGGTTCTATGCCCATTGCCCGGTTCAGGTAATTTTTATCCTGGGAAATCCAGATGCGATGGTCGCGTGTGACCTGTTCCAGATTGCCCTTGCGCAGACGATAAATCCTAGAATCACCAATATGAAAGACGTGTGCAGTGGTTGATTTCAGGATAATGATGCTTAAGGTGCTGACCATGCCCCGGGTCGATTGATAGCGGATTTGTCCCTGGCTATACAGCCAAGAATTGGTGGCGGAAAGGATTTTTTGCCCAGCCTGTTTAACTGACCAGGTATCCGGGGTGCTGAAATAATCGCCGAGAAAACTACCGACACACGATTGGCTGGCCAGTTTTCCGGCATCGCTGCCACTCATGCCATCAGCAATGGCAGCAACGATACCCTTGTGGGTCAGTTGCGGCTCGTTCGGTATGATTGATCCGACAAAGTCTTCGTTGTCGTCTTTTAGCCCCTTATCGGTCGCAAAGCCTACAGTGGCTTTGAGTGTGTATGGCCTCATGGTGGCTAGCTTAATTCAATCATTTCAATCGACCCATCTTCCTGGACTTCCACCATGTGGCCTTGCGGCTCATCAATAAATTGCACGGCCATCAGTACGGTGACGGCAACACCGCCCATCACCAAGAAAAAGATCGATGGCGTGACAAACGATAAGATAGTCAAAAACAACACCCCGCCGACATTGCCGTAAGCGCCGACCATGCCTGCAATTTGTCCCGTCATACGACGCTTGATTAACGGCACAATGGCATAGACTGCACCGCATCCACCCGATACAAAACAAGAGCAGGACATGGTCAGCAAGACAACGATAACAATCGGCCATCCTGGATCAATGAGCGACATAATAAAATAGCCAGCGGCCATACCCCCCATAAAAATCGTCAGGGATAATTTGCGGCCAAACTTATCGCTAAACCAACCACCGGCTGGGCGGGCAACCAAGTTGATAAAGGCAAAACAGCCACCCAGCAAACCGGCTTGAACCATGGTAATGTTTTGCGCTTCATGAAAGGTCTCATAAAAGAACATCGGCAACATCGACACTACAGCCAATTCGGAACCAAAAGCAATCATATAAGCCAGATCCAAAATGGCAACCTGTTTGAACTTGTATTTGTGTATCTCGGCGACGGGTTTTTGCAGATGTTCCTCGTTGATATGGACGATCTTATATATGTTATAGACAAACAAACACCAGATAGCGATATGGATGAAAACAGCCGCCGTGTCTGAGATAAGGTTGGTGTAGTTGGCACCGCCAAACGATGACAGTTTCCAGGTTAGCAAGCTTAAGGTGGCGTACAAAGGGATGTTCATGGCGACATAAAAGAACAAGTCCCAGATGCTACTGACCTCCATAGCCCCCGATTTTTTGGGCTTAAAGTAAGTCGAGCCTTTGGGCGTGTCAGATACGCTGAAGAAATAGATGACTGAATAGAGCAAGGCGATCACACCCGTGCAGCCAATCGCATAACGCCAACCTTCATCGCCGCCAAACAGCAGCGCAAGTGACGGCAATGCGATAGCCGCTGCCGACGAACCAAAGTTACCCCAGCCGCCATAAATACCTTCGGCAATGCCTACCTGCCTGGCTGGAAACCACTCGCCGACCATGCGTATGCCTATTACAAAACCTGCACCAATAAAGCCCATTAAAAACCGGGCCAGTGCCAGTTGCTGAAAGCTGTCCGCCGTAGCAAACATGAAGCACGGGATACTGCCGAGTCCCAGTAAAGTCGAATAAGTCCGCTTGGGGCCGAACTTATCCACCAGGATACCAATGATAATACGGGCGGGGATGGTAAGAGCCACGTTTAAGATCAGGATGGTTTTTATTTCCGGCTGACTTAGGTGCAGCGTTTTGGCAATGGCCAGCATTAACGGCGCATGGTTAAACCACACTACAAAGCTGATAAAAAAAGCCATCCAGGTCATGTGCAGGATTTTAATGCCCCCTGAAAACGAGAACAGGTTGAGTTTTTGTGATGACATTACAGCTAGCTCCGGCGAATAAAAAATGTATTACTTTGCTTAAGCAGATATTGTGCCATCAAAGGCCAATACGAATACGCGGAAACGAACCAGAAGAACAGTAGTGTTGTGGCTAATATATTAAGCTTGCCAGTGTTGGCAAATCAAAAGATGATGTTGCGTTATTAACTGTTCCATGCACCACAAGGGAGTTGAGCGCCCTTTTTTAGGGCGCTGATATGCCCTATTATTGTGCTTTTGGTAAAAAATTGGGGGCTATACCGGGATACCCTAACGCAACCCGCCCCGTCATTCGAAAAAAAACGGTCAAGTAGGTTTTAGCAGCGTCATTCAGGGTGCCTGAAAATTATTTCGCTTTGTCTCATTTTAGAACAAAAAGGTTTCAGCATTATCAAAAGTCATCTAAAAATAGAAATCAAAGGTTTCGTCCAAGGGCTGGGATTTCGTCCGTTTATTGTTCGGCTTGCCCGGCAACACCAACAAAATGGCTGGATTACAAACACGACTGATGGCGTAACCCTGGCGATTGAAGGCGTCCCCGAACAGCAACAACAGTTTCTTGACTGCCTGAACAATCACCCGCCACCTTTTGCGGAAATCAAATCCATGTCCGTGATGCGCCAACCGCTGGCTGGTTTTTGTGATTTCCAGATTAAAGCCAGCATTACTGATGGCCATCGATCAGCCTTTGTATTGCCCGATATAGCGACCTGCCGCGCCTGTATCCACGATATTTTTGATCCCGGCAGCCGGTATTATAACTATCCGTTCACCAGCTGTTGCCACTGCGGCCCACGCATAGCATTATGAACAGGCAGCCCTATGATCGCCATCACACCAGCATGGCTGAATTCAACGTCTGCCAGGAATGCGGGCAAGACTACCAATCGATAGATAACCGGCGCTTTCATGCCCAAACCATCGCCTGCCCAAACTGCGGCCCACAGTTGCAATTGCTTGATGGTTCAGGGTTATTATTAGCCGAAAAACACAGCGCATTGTTGCTCGCAAGCCAGTATTTACACGCCGGAAAAATTATTGCCATAAAAGGCATGGGAGGCTACCAGTTATTAGTGGATGCTAACAATCAGCAGGCCATTGAACGTCTTAGACAACGAAAGCATCGGCCGCATAAACCCTTTGCGTTGATGGTTCCTGATTTAACTGCCGCACAAAAACTTTGTATTATTAATGAAGTTGAACAATTTGCACTCACATCCGCCGCTGCGCCAATAGCATTATTAAAACAACGAAATAACGTTGCCCAGTTTATCGCCAACGCTGTCGCACCTGATGCCAACCTGCTTGGCGTTATGCTGGCCTGCACACCTTTACATCATTTACTGCTGCACAGCTTTGGTTTTCCGGTAGTTGCAACCAGCGGCAATCGCCAAAACGAACCGATTTGCATAGATGACAGCCAGGCATGCACACGGCTTGCCGGCATTGCCGATTATTTTTTGACCCATAACCGGCCTATCTTGCGTCCGCTGGATGACTCTATTGTCCGGCTCATTAACGGTAAAATTACAATGTTACGCCGCGCCAGAGGCTATGTACCCTTACCGGTCACGCTAAAAACAGCCCAGCCTGACATGCTGGCTGTGGGTGGGCAGTTAAAAAACACCATTGCCATCAGCCATGGCCGGCAAATCATTTTAAGCCAGCATCTTGGCGATCTGGACTCCGAAGCAACGCAACAACAATTCCAGGCGACGCTAACGGATTTGCAGCAATTTTATCAAATCACGCCCACCCACATCATGCATGACCTGCACAAAGGTTATGTCAGTAGCCAGCTAGCGGATGATCTATGTGGAATAAAACATCCCGTGCAACACCATTATGGCCACGCGCTATCGTGCATGGCTGAACATGGTCTTGAGCCGCCAGCTTTGGGTATTGTCTGGGACGGGTCAGGGTTGGGTACCGATAACACACTGTGGGGCGGTGAATTTTTGCTCATTACCCCGCAGGGTTTCCAACGATACGCCCATTTTCGACCCTTTTCATTGCCCGGCGCTGTTAAAGCCATTCAGGAACCCAGACGCGCCGCATTAGGTTTGCTCTACGAAATTTTCTCTAATAGTGCATTTAGCCACCCTGCCCTATCCTTTACTTTGCAGGAACTGCCGTTATTGCAGACGGCCTTAAACAAGCAAGTCAATTGTCCCCGCACGACCAGCGCCGGACGTTTATTTGATGCCATAGCCAGTCTTCTTGGGCTTTGCCAAATCAACCACTACGAAGGGCAAGCGGCAATGGCTTTAGAAAACAGCGCAGCACCGATAGCATCTGATCAGCATTATCAATTCCAGCTAAACCGCTGCGATCCCATTGTCATTGACTGGCAAATCACCGTTGAACAAGTTTTAAATGACATCGCGCACTGTACGCCTGGGTACATTGCCATTAAATTTCACAATACTTTGGCAGAAATAATATTGGCAATTGCAGAACAGGCACAGCAAAAAAGTATTGTCCTCAGCGGTGGCTGCTTTCAAAATGCCTTGCTGGTAGAAAAAGCCGTCAGGACATTAAAAACCGCTGGTTTTAACGTATACTGCCATGAAAAAATACCGCCTAACGACGGTGGGCTGGCACTTGGCCAGTTATATGCCAAAAAATATATTGGGTAACAACGATGTGTTTAGCCGTTCCCGGACAAATTATTAGTATCTCGGACGATAATGATCCTTTAGTGCGCAAAGGCCATGTCAATTTTTCCGGCATCCGCAAAGAAATCAGCCTGGCGTATGTGCCTGAGGCAAAAATTAACGACTATGTGATCGTGCATGCCGGATTTGCGCTTTCCGTTTTAGATGAGCTCGATGCCCTAGCCAGCTTGCAAGCTTTTAATGGTTTATCTGCGTTTGAAAATGAGTTATGACAAATTTGTCTGGAACAACAAGCAGAACCCGAATCCAAGTGGGCAAGCTTTTTTGCACACATCTTACAACCGCCCCAAATTAGGAGAGTGTTTAGTTATGTCAACAGTTAAAGAAAGAGTTTCTGAAATAGTTCAAGCTCAGCCTGACGATAGCAGCTTTGATGAAATTTTACGAGAGCTTGCTTTTTCGCGCATGGTAGAACAAGGTTTAGCCGATTCTCGCCAAGGCCGAATGATCTCTAACGAAGAAATGGAACATCGAATTCGCACATGGCAGAAATAAACTGGACTGTGGAAGCTGAGCGATGGCTGCGGGATATTTACGACTATGTCGCACAAGACAAGCCAGCCGCAGCAGCAAAGGTTGTTTCCGGGATTTATACAAAAGCCCAGCTTTTACGCGACTTCCCAGAGATCGGATATATGTATCGCAAAGAACACGACGGCGATATTCGCATTCTGCTGTATGGCCATTATCGAATCGCGTATTTGATAAAAAGTTTAGTTCTACTTTGTTAAATCAACATCGCCCTATCATGTTGAAAAAACCAATTGATTTTTAAACGCATAATCAATCGATGCTTGCCTCCTCCTGTGT
>SBAV01000183.1 GCA_005239965.1 Methylobacter tundripaludum | reverse complement strand
CCTGATCGTTAATGCCCAAAGCGGTTTGTTAAAAGATACTGATCTGGATGCATCGGATGCTGCCGCGCATATCTGCCCTACCGGGGCGATTTTGATTAAACGCACCGGCTATCAGGTGCCGATTGGTGAACGGATTTACGATAATAAGGAAATTGATCAAGTTAGCTTAGTTACGGAGTGCCCTGAACATGGCCAATAAAATCAGGATTGCAACCACATCGCTGGCGGGTTGCTTCGGCTGTCACATGTCCTTTCTCGATATTGACGAGCGTATGTTGAAATTGGCGGAAATTGTTGAGTTTGACCGCTCGCCGATCACCGACATAGAACATTGCACGGACTGCGACATAGGCTTGATAGAAGGCGGCGTGTGTAACTCGGAAAATGTGCATGTCCTGCGCGAATTTCGCCTTAACTGCAAAATCTTGGTTGCGGTCGGTGCTTGCGCCATTAATGGCGGTTTGCCTGCGCTGCGTAATTTTATTCCACTGGAAGAATGCCTGGCGGAAGCGTATCTCGATGGCATCGGTGTAGAAAACCCACAAATTCCCAGTGATCCTGAGTTACCGTTATTGCTGGATAAGGTGCGGCCCATTCATGAGGTCGTTAAAATAGATTATTTCCTACCGGGCTGCCCGCCTTCAGCCGATGTGTTCTGGAAATTTCTGACCGATTTGCTTGAAGGGCGCGAACCTTCGCTGCCTTATGAATTGGTGCATTATGATTGAACCCACCGCTGGCCTTAACAAATCTTAACTTACGGTACTGATTCTCGACTGTTATACTCCCAGCCCGTAACGGAATTCGGGCTGCCGCGTTTGTGAATCTTCGTCAATTATCAGCATAGAGACGGCTTAGAGACAATATCATTGATTTTAGCAATCGTGGCGGATGGTGCGCAAAATAATCAAAAGCCGTAATCGACGAACGTCTCATTCAGCTTCACTCAATCTAATCAACCGCTGCCAATGTTGGGGGGCATCGCCTCTGGGTGTGATTATGCAAAAGCATGTGGCGCAGGGGATCGAAACCTGACAATCGCATCGCCCTCTCGGTCGGCAAACCGCTCCACACCATTAGTCAGATTGGAATGTTAAGGGCTTTTCCACTGGATTTAATCCCTCCGTACAGGCGTAATTAATTTTGTGATGAACAAAGATTGGAAGCAACATGAACCATTACTATCAAGCACTGAAAGACAGAGTTGATGCCGGCAATCTCATCTTCCTGTCCATCGTATCGCCGCCACGCACCGGCTCTACGGTCTTGGAAAAAGCCATTTACAACGCCTATCCCGTGATTGCAGCGCAGCTCAATGAACCTTCTAGCCAAATCCATGCAGGTGAGGAAAGAGTGAGCGCCATGTACAAAAGTATCTGGGACGAGGTGGCAAGGTTGGAGGCGTTTGCCTCAGACCGGGGGATTGATTTAAACCAACAACCTTTGGTCCTTCTGACAAAAAACCTTTTTTATTATATTGGGCAAGACAAGGAATGGGAACTGTATGACAACTTGATGGCGCATCATATCGTCACTGTCCGCCATCCAGCAGCGACGTTTGAATCTTATACCAAAGCCATTATTGAAACCCTTGAGAAACTGGCCGTCCCCTTAGAGCACGTTATAAGAGAAGGGAGTGATCTTTCCCACATTGACTGGAACAATCCTGCCCAAACACCCCTGCGACAACATATAACCTATATGAATTGTCAGCGCGACTACTCATCGCTTGGCGAAGGGTTTAGGGATGCGATTGCCTACCAGTTGCCGATTCTGGGAACACGGGCCTATCAACGGGAAATTTGGGCAGGCGCCAGGAAAAAGCATCTCATTGAAGGCAGAAATCCGGAGCAGCTTGCCCAGGCGGCTGGATTTGCCACATGGGACAACCTGATTGATCAGCATTTAGGGACACCTCTTGCCGATATTAAAAACTTGCCATTGCTGTTGCGAGAGCCGATTGATGTACTGCGCTATGGCTGGACAGCGACGGAAGTCAACTTGGCCGGGATCCAGAGACCGGAAGAACGGTTGACGGTGATTGATTACAATGATTTCTTGCTCAATCCAACGGATTACCTGAAAAGGATTGGACAAATCTCCAGCCTGGGACTGGGCAGCGCCCCATTGGGTCATGCAAGAGGTGCGTTTAATCTGGGCGTATGGGAAGGCGAGGTAAATGAAGAGCCTTTTTTCAGTGAAGTGAAGCGGCGCGACCATATCTCACGTCCGGACAAAGGCCCCGTGCCGCTTGGCCATCTGCCTGCGTTCCTCCATCCCCATATCAAAGAAGCATTTCGCATCTATCTACAAACCCTGCAAAGTCGGCAACGGCTGCTGCCCCGCTTTTCCACCCGGGAAGTGATGAACATGCCAGCCAACGATGGAAAACAGCCCATGCGGGAACTGGATCCGGTCTATGCCTACGCCCAAGTGCGAGTTGCGCAAGATATTCCATTATGGAATGAAAAAGAGCCGATGTTGAAGACGATTCAAGCCCGCCATCAAGCATTTTTCACTTATTTTGACATGATTGACCATGCGGTTTTGCAACAAAAAATGGAGAGCTTAGTGCTATGAAACGATTATTGAAAAATCTGCCCGCTGGCAAAATTCAAAACTCGAAGTTGAATCCGCGAATAATTTCAGCATCTACTGTACTCCCATACACATTAAGGAAATTAATAACTGAATCACCCTCAAAAGCAATCTCAACCCCCTATTTTTGCAAAGGACTCCAATATTATGGCGAAGCGCTGCCGCATTTTGAGACCTATGCCGTTAACCCTGCAATTGCAGAGGGCTGCGAGGCAATTTCTCACCCTGCCGACCCTGCGGCAGTGTACCAGACCTTACTGTTAGCCGACGCTCTCCGCTATCTCACGTTGCAAATGACGGGCAGCAAGGCTTCTGGGCACCCTGGTGGTTTTGCCAGTTCGGCGGAAGCCCATGCCGCTTTGATTATGCTGGGTTACAAGAACATCATCACAGATGTAGGCCACCACGCGCCGGGATTTTACAGCGCCTTGTTCCTGGATCGCTCTTTGGAGGACATGGGCATTTCTACCGTACAGCAATTATGCGACCGCTTCCGCGAAAAGCAAGGGCTATTGGGGCATCTTTCCGGCTATATTCCCGGCATTCTCGCACCGGCTGGCCCATTAGGGCAAGGCCAGCACTTCGCAATGGCAGCGGCGTTATTGCACAAAGACAAACTCTTCCCGTTTACGCTGGGTGATGGCGGGCTGGGCGAACCCTATCCGATGAGCAGTATGGTGCATTTCCACACCGCTTACCCGGGTGTCACCAATTTTTTGCCGGTGCTGGTTTGGAACGGTTACAGCCAGGAACACCACAGCATGGTTTCCACCAAAACCAATGAGGAAATGATTGCTTATTGGCAAGGTAACGGTTTTGAAGAAGTCATCCTGGTCGATGCGAAAGATTTTGATGACAAAAACCAGGCCGGTGATTATGTGGACAGCACCGCATTCTCTTTTGAACAGCGCCTTGCTTTCGACAAAGCAATCTTGGCGGGTGTGGATAAAGCCGCAAAATCCGCACTTGGCGGCAAGCTCACTGCATTTTTTATCAAACAATTGAAAGGTGCCGGCGGGCACGCACGGGGCGCAAAATCGCACAACCTTTACCCTAAAGATACCCTGGATGCGCCGCATATTGCCTATGCCTTGAAAGAACGCGCCTTGTCTGCGGAAGCCTGGCAAGTGGTACGGACAAATTGTGAACGGGCTGGGGGCGGCCCTGCTGCGAAAACGGCGGTGACAGAATTTGTTTTACCGTTACCCGAATTAGGTGAATTGCCTATGGAAGAATATCCGATAGGTGGGGAACCGAAGGTTTCAACAACAGCAATGGGG
>SBAV01000100.1 GCA_005239965.1 Methylobacter tundripaludum | reverse complement strand
GGGTATGCAACAACTGACCGAAGGTTTCAAGGCAATGGGCTTGGAATGGATTCCATCAGCCGGTAATTTTGTCTCGGTGGATTTAAAGCGGCCAGGACAGCCTATTTATGATGCCTTATTGCGTAAAGGCGTTATTGTGCGTGCAGTGGGTAATTACGAAATGCCGAATCACCTACGCATTAGCATTGGTACGCAAGCAGAGAATCAAACTTTTCTAAATGCCTTGCAAGCTGTTTTAGCCGATGTTTAATCGCCTCTGTTTAATCGGAGTAGGTTTGATCGGTGGCTCTATTGCACGAGCAGCGAGAGTGCGAGGTTTGGCTAAACAGTTTGTTGGTTTTGGCCGCGAAGTTGACCAGCATAACCTCGACCAAGCCAAGCGCTTAGGGGTTATTGACGAGTATTACCTGTCGATAGCAGAGGCCGTGGAGGGCGCTGACGGTGTGGTGATTGCTACGCCAGTTGCAGCGTTTGAAGCTATTTTTACCCAGCTCAAGCCCTATTGGGCAGAAGACGCCGTTTATACCGATGTCGGCAGCACTAAAGGTAATGTGCTGGCGGCTGCCGAACGCGTGTTTGGTTATGTGCCGGACAATTTCATCCCTGCCCACCCGATTGCCGGTGCGGAAAACAGTGGCGTAGAAGCGGCGGTTGACAATTTGTTTGTCGACAAACGCTTGATAGTTACCCCAACTGAATCTTCAAATCCCGATGCTGTGCGCAAAATCCGGCAATTTTGGGAGCAACTGGGTTCGGTGGTTTCTGTAATGGATGTGGCACAGCACGATAGTGTATTGGCGGCAACTAGCCATTTGCCACATATTCTGGCTTTTGCATTGGTCGATATGTTGGGGCGGAAAGATGAGCAGAATGAAATTTTTAAGTACGCAGCCGGCGGTTTTAAGGATTTTTCCCGCATCGCATCCAGCGACCCCACCATGTGGCGTGATATTTGTTTGGCCAACAAAAATGAACTTGTACCATTAATTGGGCAGTTCAAGGCAGAATTAGATAAAATACAAAATTTGCTGGCGCAGGATGATGGCGAGCAGCTTTTTGAAACATTCACGTATGCCCGGCAGGCACGACAACGCTTTCTTGATCAGTTCTTAAACTAATATGTCAAAATCAATAACATTTAAAATTCAACCGGGTGGTTCGTTACAAGGGTCGGCGCGGGTGCCGGGCGATAAGTCCATGTCGCATCGCTCGATTATGCTGGGTTCATTGGCCGAAGGCGTTACTCACGTTAAAGGTTTTCTGGAAGCTGAAGACGCTTTGGCGACTTTGCAGGCGTTCCGTGATATGGGTGTCAACATTGAAGGCCCAGTCAACGGCGAACTGACTATACACGGCGTCGGCAAACACGGTTTGCAAGCGCCGAAAAACCCCCTGTATTTGGGTAATTCCGGTACTTCCATGCGGTTGTTGAGTGGCTTACTGGCAGGGCAAGCCTTTGATTGTGTGTTGACTGGCGACAAATCGCTGTCAGGTCGCCCGATGAAGCGGGTTACCGATCCATTGGCAGCAATGGGCGCTGATATAAAAACTACTGAAAAAGGCACGGCACCACTGCATATCACCGGCAGGGCCGGGCAATTGCAGGGTATCGATTACGTCATGCCGATGGCCAGTGCTCAAGTTAAATCCTGTTTATTGTTGGCGGGTATGTATGCTCAAGGTGTAACCACGGTTACCGAACCCGCCCCGACCCGGGATCATACTGAACGGATGCTCAGTGGTTTTAATTATCCGGTTAAGCAGGACGGCAGGAAAGTCTCTATCACTGCGGAAGGCAAGTTGACTGCGTGCGATATTGATGTGCCCAGCGATATTTCCTCGGCAGCATTTTTCCTGGTGGGCGCATCGATTGCCCCCGGTTCTGATTTGACCTTGAAACATGTCGGCATTAATCCGACGCGTACCGGTGTTATCGATATACTCCGGTTAATGGGCGCTAAGATTGAAATCTTCAATGAGCGTGTGGTTGGCGGCGAGCCAGTGGCTGATTTGCATGTGGTGTACAGCCCGTTAAAAGGCATTGATATACCTGAAGAGCTCGTGCCGTTGGCGATAGATGAATTCCCTGTGCTGTTTGTGGCAGCGGCTTGTGCGGAAGGCCAAACCCGTTTGAGCGGTGCTGAAGAGCTGCGCGTTAAAGAATCCGACCGTATTCAGGTGATGGCGGATGGCTTAAAAATATTGGGCGTGAAGGCTGAGCCAACGCCGGATGGCATGGTGGTCCAGGGCGGAACGATAGGCGGCGGTACGGTAGTTTCTCATGGCGATCACCGCATTGCGATGGCGTTTTCCATAGCGGGATTGCGTGCCAGTGCGCCAATTACTGTCGAAGACTGCTTGAACGTGAATACTTCATTTCCTGAGTTTAAAGATTTGGTGAAAAATTTAGGGTTGGATTTGACCTGTTATGAAGATGTTGTTGCAAGCGATTAAGTCATGTTGTAGAGACGAATATCTTACGTCTCTAACATACCTAATTAAAAGGATAATGAAATGACAGTTCCGGTTTTAACGATTGATGGCCCCAGTGGTGCGGGTAAGGGGACAGTCAGTCGTCTCGTGGCGAAAAAACTGGGATGGCATTATTTGGACAGTGGCTCCATATATCGGTCACTTGCTATTGCATTATTGCAACAATTGGTGGATTTGGCTGATGAAGCGGAAATTATTAAGATAGCCCAAAACATTGTGCTGGAATTTGAATGTAATGATGACTTGATTGTTAAATTGCATGGCGAAAATATCACCTCGCAGTTGGGGCTGGAAAGTACCGGCAAGGTGGCTTCAATTGTTGCCGCGCTGCCAGCCGTTCGATCTGTACTGTTACAAAAGCAAAAAGATTTTCTTAAGCAACCCGGATTGGTTGCCGATGGCCGCGATATGGGCACTGTGGTTTTTCCGGATGCACAGAATAAAGTGTTTTTGACGGCCAGTGCGGCAGAAAGAGCGCGGAGGCGATATAAACAGTTGATAGAAAAAGGAATTGATGCTAATCTTTCCAACATAATAAAAGAAATAGAAGCCCGTGATCGTCGTGATATGGAGCGGGAGACTGCTCCATTAGTCATGGCGAGCGATGCGCTGTATATCGATTCTTCGGACATGAGCATAGATGCCGTGATTGAAGAAGTATTAGGTTTAATCCATTAAGGATTCCGTGGCCTCAGGAAATGGTTTCCTGTGGTTTTTTTTAACTTTGACAAAAAGAAGGCTTGTTTAAATTTCAACAAGCCTGGGAAATACGAAGATGAGCGAAAGCTTTGCTGCATTACTTGAAGAAAGTCTGAACAATACCAAAATGAATCCAGGTGCCATGTTGATCGGCACAGTGATTGACATTGAAAACGATATGGTTATTGTTAGCACCCAATCCAAATCGGAAGGCGTCATCCCTAAATGGCAGTTTTTGAATAACGATGGTGAATTGGAAGTTAAAATCGGTGACGAAATTGAAGTCGCCTTGGATTTATTTGAAGATGGTTTAGGTGCTACTCTTCTTTCCCGAGACAAAGCGAAAAGAAACAAAGCCTGGTCTGAGCTGGAAAATGCTTTCGAAAAGCAAACCACTATTGTTGGCCGTATCAATGGCAAAGTGCGTGGTGGTTTCACGGTTGCAGTTGGCGCATTGCGTGCCTTCTTGCCAGGTTCACTGGTTGACGTGCGTCCTATTCGGGACACCACTTTCCTGGAAAATCGTGATCTGGAATTCAAGGTCATCAAAATAGACCAAAAACGTAACAACGTGGTTCTGTCTCGTCGTGCGGTAGTAGAAAAAGAATACAGCGCAGAAAGAGAAGAATTGATGAAGACGCTGGAAGAGGGCGCAATCGTTACCGGTATCGTCAAAAACCTGACCGATTACGGCGCGTTTATTGATTTGGGTGGCATCGATGGTTTGCTGCATATCACTGATATGGCATGGCGTCGTGTCCGCCATCCTTCCGAATGCGTTGAAATTGGCCAGGAAATCAAGGTTAAGGTCATGAAATATGACAAGGACAAAAACCGTGTTTCATTAGGCATGAAGCAAATGGGCGAAGATCCTTGGCAAAATATTGCCCGCCGTTACCCAGCTGGCACCCGTGCCTTCGGTAAAGTCAATAACCTGACTGATTACGGCTGTTTCGTTGAGATTGAAGAAGGCGTGGAAGGTCTGGTTCACGTTTCCGAAATGGATTGGACCAACAAAAACGTCAATCCTTCCAAGCTGGTGCAATTGGGCGACGAAGTTGAAGTCATGATCCTGGAAATCGATGAAGAACGCCGTCGTATTTCTTTGGGCATGAAACAGTGCAAAACCAACCCTTGGGATGAATTTGCAGCAACCCACAACAAAGGCGATAAAATTTCTGGCAAGATCAAATCCATTACCGATTTTGGTATCTTTATTGGTCTGGATGGCGGCATCGATGGTTTGGTGCATATGTCCGACATTTCCTGGGCGGATGACGGTGAGGTTTCCGTGCGTGACTTTAAAAAGGGCGATGAGCTGGAAACCGTGATTTTGGCCGTTGATTCCGAACGCGAGCGTATTTCCTTGGGCATTAAGCAGTTGGAACAAGATCCTTTCCAAAACTTTTTGGCCACCCATGAAAAAGGTAGCGTAGTCAAAGGCACTGTCAAAGAAGTCGATGCCAAAGGCGCAACGATTACTTTGGCCGATAATGTCGAAGGCTATTTACGTGCTTCCGAGATTCAGCGTGACCGCGTTGAGGATGCCCGCACGCTGCTGAAAGAAGGCGATGCCGTGGAAGCCAAATTTATTGGTGTAGACAAGAAAAGCAAAACCATTTCTTTGTCGATGAAAGCGAAAGATTACGACGAAGAAACTCACACTATCAAAGACCATTCTCAACAATCAGCAGCAACACCTACGCTGGGTGATATTTTCAAAAAAATGGAAAAATAAAGTTTGATCGGGAGGGTATTTCTTACAGAGATACCCTCCAATGTTATTTTTTTATCGGCTTTTCAGGTTCATGCAGTAGACGATAGCTTATTAATTTTTAGCTTGGGGTTAAATTAGCTACAGTCAGCTAATAAAAAATGGGTATCCAGCCTAATCTACTATTGTGCCTGAGACATTAACTTTTTTTCACAGGATAGAATGTGACAAAATCTCAACTAATTGAAGCTCTTGCAAAACAACAACCTCATTTGGCGTCAAAAGATGTGGAACTGGCCGTGAAGTGCATCATTGAAAACATGAATCAGGCATTATCCTCCGGTGAACGAATCGAAATAAGAGGCTTTGGTAGTTTTTCGTTGCACAAACGGCCCCCACGTATGGGACGCAATCCAAAAACAGGCGAGTCTGTTGTTTTGGCAGAGAAGCATGTGCCTCATTTTAAACCGGGCAAAGAGTTGCGTGACCGCGTCGATTTTTCCAGCAGTAAATTTAAGATTGTCGATTAATTTCAGCTGATGCTACTTGGGCAAAAGGCAACGTGAGTCATTGCCTTTTGCTGTAAGCGGTTCAACGTTACACGTAAACAGCCATTTAGGTGTTTCCGTGGGCGAGTGTTTGCGTTTCTAATTCAGGGTCGCAGAACTGCGTCTAAAATATTGCGGTTCCCATGCGGCTTAAAAATTACATCCCGCTGTTGTGGGTAGAGTGTCCGCCATCTCCTTGATGCTCGTGTGGGCGCAGCCCGTGTACGACAGGTTCGCACGGGAAAATTCATATTATTAACGAATAAGTACCCAGTGTTCAGCCATTATGAATAAAACCTGTTTTGATGTCTTAACAGCCTTATCAACCATTCGGGACTATATTCGATGGGGAGCTAGTCAGTTTACGCGTGCTCAGGTCAGTTTTGGACATGGCACGGCGACTGCTCTTGATGAGTCGGCGGCCTTGGTTTTACATACCCTGCATCAACCCTACAATTTGTCGGAGTCTTATTTTGAGACGACGCTGACCCATGAAGAGCGTCAGGAAGTCATCGACATTATCGAACGCCGGATCAAGGAGCGTGTCCCTGCTGCTTATTTGACGCATGAAGCCATTTTTGCCGGCTTACCCTTTTATGTGGATCAACGCGTTTTGGTGCCGCGTTCCCCTATTG
>SBAV01000420.1 GCA_005239965.1 Methylobacter tundripaludum | reverse complement strand
TGGTTCACCCGTGGGCTGCGATATTTGAAAAGATGTTTGCAAAATGATCTGCCGCTACCAAGGTTCTCGGTTGTTTTGAAAAACTGATAGGTGATGAGCCAAAGGGATAGTATTTGGTATAGATGGCCATAATGAGTTAAAATGTTTAATTTATTTGTAATAATTGTTGAGAGACTTGCCTCCTTTCCCCTGTTCTGCTGTGCCCTTATGCAGCCCAATAACTTAGCATATATCAATATAAAGTTTCTAACTACTAACGAGGAGTTTGCTCCGTGAACAAAACAAAGCAACTGTTTGCTAGTCTGGTCTTGATGTTTTTCAATCTAGGATCAGCGCAAGCGTATAATTATGCCACCAATTTGACATCGGGTTCTACATGGCTCAGTCGGACCGTTTATGATTTGCACATGCAGATTCTATGGATTTGTGTCGCTATCGGTGTAGCCGTATTTGGTGTTATGTTTTACTCGATTTTCCATCATCGCAAATCGAGAGGGCATGAACCGGCACAGTTTTATCACAACACAAAAGTTGAGATTATCTGGGGTGTCATACCAGCGATAATTATTATTATCATGGGTTGGTTGTCAACCGATGTTGTACGGCAAATGTATAACGTAGAAGACAGTGATATGACGGTTTTAGTGACCGGCCATCAATTCTACTGGGAATACAAAATTATGGATAAGGATGGTGATGCTTCCAAAGATATTCATTTTAACAGTGAGTTGGATGTTGCCAGTAAAAATGCAAGGGATGACGATGAAATCGATCCTCTAACTGTTCCCAATTATTTGCTGAATGTTAATGAACCTTTGGTCATTCCTATCAAGAAAAAGGTTCGTTTTGTGTTTACTTCGGGAGATGTTGTTCACTCTTGGTGGGTACCTAGTTTAGGTTGGAAAAAAGATGCTAATCCAGGATTTACTAATGAAGCGTGGGCCGGTGTTGAAAACGAGCCTTGGATGACCGGTGATACCGAGGTTTGTGATTCGGTTCCTAAAGACAGATGGACGGATACCGACAAGCAAATGTGTGCGGCGGTAAAAGCTTGGGCTGCTCTTGACAAAAGATCTTGGTCTGGCGGCAAAAAGTCAGTTAAAAAAGAAGTGTGGGATTCTATTAAGGTTGCAGGCGTGTATCGCGGCCAATGTACTGAGCTTTGTGGCGCAGGTCATGGCTTTATGCCAATCGTGGTCGTTGCTATGAAACAGGCTGATTATGATAAATGGAGAGAGGCTAAGCTGAATCCTGATTCTGGTCAAAAAGCGTCTTGCGATCCCACTTCTGCAAATTGCGAAATTCCCGATTATCCGCATGAAGAGTTAGTCTACAAAGGCAATTTGGTTTACACCGCTAAATGCGAAAGCTGTCATGCCCGTGACGGCGGTGGTGCAGTTGGCCCTTCTTTAAAGGCCAATTCTAAAGTTACAGGCGATATTAATGACTTGGCGGCAATTGTCCTAAATGGCAAAGGTATGATGCCAGCGTTTTCCAAGCAATTGGATTCTGAAGAATTAGCTCAAGTTGTTACCTACATCAGAGATCGGTTCGGCAATAAAAAAGATGACGAAATTCAGCCCCGGACTATTCAAAAGATGTTAAAAGGAGAGCAAAGTTCAGCCTCTGCGCCGGGCAATGACTCCGAAGAAAAAGCCGATACACAAGAAAACGTAGATGTAAATGCAAAGCTGTCGCTTGACGAGTTGGTTGCTAAAGGTGAATCGGTTTATGCTGCCAACTGTCAAGGCTGTCATCAAGCCAATGGTGAAGGTTTGCCGCCAATGTTCCCGGCTTTAACAGCAAGTGCGGTGGTGACAGGCGATATTGATGCACAGATCAATTTAATGTTGAATGGCAAAAACTCCATGCCTGCTTTTGGAAAAAGCTTAAATGCGGTTGATTTTGCTGCGGTGTTGGCATATACGCGTAATAAGTTGGGTAATTCAAAAGGCGATTTTAAACAACCGTCAGAAATTCAGGCGCTGATAGCCGCGTTGCCGGCTGACGCGGAGTGATAAGAACCTTGCTTACGTATCAATTCAAAATTCAAAAGGTATAAACTATGTCTGCTTTTACAGCTAAACGTTATGAGCTTGATGATCATAACGCCCCTCATAAACCGCATGGCCATCACGACGACGATCATCATGATGACCACCATGGTCCTGCCAAGGGCTTTTCGCGATGGGTATTTACGACTAATCACAAAGATATTGGTACCTTGTATTTGGTATTTGCTTTGGTGATGTTTTTTGTCGGTGGCGCGATGGCGATGATTATTCGTGCTGAATTATTTCAACCCGGTTTGCAACTTGTACAACCGGAGTTTTTTAATTCGATGACGACCATGCATGCGTTGGTGATGGTGTTCGGGATGATGATGCCTGCATTTGTAGGCTTAGCCAACTGGATGTTGCCCATGATGCTCGGTGCGCCTGATATGGCGTTGCCGCGTCTTAACAACATGAGTTTCTGGATTTTGGTTGCCGGTGTTTTATTGCTGTCCAGCACTTTGTTTATGGAAGGTGGAGCGCCAGCAGCAGGCTGGACACTCTATCCCCC
>SBAV01000329.1 GCA_005239965.1 Methylobacter tundripaludum | reverse complement strand
CCACGAACCAACATTACCACCGCCACAACTGATTGAATGTTGGGTAACGCCTAAATTCATCTTTAGCCCCGTCAAATCACTTTCTTGGTATAGAGCCGTTAATTAATTAAGATACATAGGCAATCCTGCTAATCAAGATCAGGCCCTTGGCTTATGTATCGATTATTTTGCTTAATTAACTAAGGCATCTATATCATTACACAACTGCCGCGCGTCTGCCAGACATTGCGCCAATAATGCTTCAGGCACCTGATGGCTTTGGCTTAGCGCAACTACCCGCACAATTGCTGCCCCTTGATCTGCAGTTAAGATTTGTTGCGGCAACAGCTCACCGTACAACCACACGCTGACCTGATCCACAGCCGGAATAACCGTCTTTCCAGTCATCGCCGCTGCCTTGGCTAACATGCTGGCGGCCAATAAATCCATTACCCCTGCTGTACATTGCTGCTGCAATAATATTTCAGCGGCCTGCAACTTGTCGATAGCACTTTTGAGCAGGGGGTTCGGCGGCGTTGTTTCTTCCGCAACCGGCTCAAGCAAAACCTGGGCATTCAACACGGGAGAGCCTGCACCCAAACGCTGCAAGCTTCGTAAAGCGTGTGCTGCCATAGCCACTACCGGTAAATCGGCTTGCGACAATTCTTCTGCCAACTGCTCATCAGCTTCAGTACACGATTCCAATACCACCAATAAACCACCGCCCGCGCCCATAATGCGTTGGATACGTTGCTCGAAAGTATTTTGTATGGCTACAATCGTGGCCTTAACCTGATCAGGACTTTCATCGGCAAAAAGTGTTGCTGGCTTTAAAACGGATGACGGCGCTCCAGTGGTTACTTCAAGATCGGTTACGACATCTTCAAGTACCACCGCCACGTCAGTTACGGCATCCTCTTTAGCGGTTTGTGGTTCGGCCAGATCATCAATCAAAGTCTCCAGCATTTTTTTGGAAACCCCGACCACATCCTCCTCGGCTTCAGGGTTGACCACATTGTCAAACAAATCCCGCTTGCCTTTCACCAGGTTGGCGACGCGTTGTTCGTAAGAATCTTCGGCCAGCAGCAAAAAGATTTGTACCTTTTCTTTTTGGCCAAGCCGATGTACCCGCGCAATGCGTTGATCCAACACGGCGGGGTTCCAGGGCATATCCAGGTTAATCAACACCGAAGCCGATTGCAGGTTTAAGCCGACACCTCCGGCATCAGTGGAGATAAACACTTGCACGGCATCATCCTGCTCAAACTTCTGCATCAATTCACAAAGCTTGTGGTTGGCAATGCCGCCGTGCAAACTGACACAGTTTAAGCCCATGCCATTCACTACCGTGGCGACCATTTTCGTCATCAGTGCCCACTGCGAAAACACCACCACCTTACGATTGCTTAGCAGGCATAATTCTTCTAACAGCCGCGCCAGTTCATCCAGCTTAGGGGAGCCAAAGGTTTCCTTGTCCACCAGACCCGCCGCATTACACGCCATGCGTGCTTGTTGTAAAGCGGCCATCATTCGGTTCTGCTCGCTGGGCGTTAGAGGCCTGCGTTTGGCGACAGTGGCCAGCGTGGCGGCTGCGGACATGCCGGAGTCATGCAATTCCCGCTGTTTGGCGGTCATGGCAATATCCAGCACTACCTCGGTACGATCCGGCAATTGGTCTTTGACCAGGCTACGGTTGCGCCGCAACATTACCGGACTGATGCGGCGCCGCAATTCAGACAAGTTCCGATAACCAATCACCTTGCCGCGTTCATCGGTGACATGGAAGTCCAGGAAACAACGCCATAACGGCCCCAGTACTCGTGCATCAATGACTTGCAATAAACTGTACAAATCTTCCAGGCGGTTTTCCAGCGGCGTACCGGACAACACGAAGACATAACGCGATGGAATGGATTTAACGTGCGAGGCAATCTTGGTGCGCCAGTTTTTAATGCGCTGCGCCTCATCCAATATCACCAAATCAGGCTTCAAGGTTTCGCAGATGGCACTGCGATCCCGTAACACCAATTCGTAATTGATGATGAAAAATAAGGCATCGGCGCGGTAATTGACGGCGCGATTTTCGGCCACACCTTGCACAATTTGCACAGGTCGGCCGGTAAATTTGGTAATCTCCCGCGCCCATTGTTGTTTTAATGAGGCAGGGCAGATGATTAACACCTTCTGCACACCGGCGTTATCCGCCAGCCAGACACTGGCAACAATAGACTGCAAGGTTTTACCCAAACCCATATCATCGGCTAATAACGCCCTGCCGCGTGATGCTAAAAATGCCACGCCTTCAATTTGGTAGGGGAACAGCTTTGCTTTAATCCCCGGTAAAACGCCATGGGTTTGCAGGATTTGCTTCGAGATTTGTTGTCCCCTCAGTTGATGGCTGGCATCCTCGGCACATTGGCGGGCATAGTTTTGGGCATCTTCGCCGATCTGGATGTCATCGCGCCCGGCAACACGCTCGGTAAACTGAAAAAAATCATCCGGTAAGCGTGCGGTAAATAAGCCATCGGCATTAAAGAATTCACGGATAACTAATGCCAGATCAACATCGATTTCATGGGTTTTTTGCAGGCGTATCTGCGGGTTGGTGGCCGATTCCCATGCCAAATACACAAATGATAGCGGCGAGCCTGCCGCCTTTAATTCTTTATAGCCAGGACATTTTTTGGCATAGTGCAACACCGCCTCAATGTGCTTACAGGTTCCCAGCCGGTTACTGGCCAAATCTGGGCAGGTGCAATAGTTCATACGTGCTGTTAACGAGCGAATATGGACTTGATACGCCTGTTGCCAGGGCGTGGCTGAAACCAGCGAGCTGGCCTGCCAGATACCGAACGCTAAATTGCCGCTGAGTAATTTGACCTTTACTTCATTACGGCCTTTTTTGACCCGCTCACTGATTGCCTCTTCCATGGCGCTGCCCACCCCCTGCTCGGAATCTTCGCTACCAAACTGTTCGGCATAGCTGTACAGTGCTGCCACTGCATGTTTACAGACAGGTTGCTCATCGGGGCAATCGCATTTAACCAGTAATTGATCGTCATCGCCGCGTGTTAATTCCACCCAATAGGGTTGGTCAATCCGTGAGCCTTCAACTTGGGCAATTACCGTTCGTTCCTGCGCATCCAGGGCAAAGACACGGTTTTCAATAAAATAGGCGAGGCCTTTTTTAAGGGTGGCTTCAGAAGTCAGGGTACTTAAACGTTCGGTATCAAAGAGAAAAAAATCATTGCTCATGTCAGTCACGGTTAGCGGGTTGAAGATTCGCTTTATTTTACATGAGGCTAGGGGGAGTTGATGCTAGTGTGTGAAACTATTTGTCTGGGCTCAATTTTTCTAGTTAGGTGATTTTCGATAAACAATATACCTGCATCCTGTTTTAATTTATCCACAAAAAACACAAAAAACACAAAAAACACGAACAATGGGCAATAACATAAT
>SBAV01000423.1 GCA_005239965.1 Methylobacter tundripaludum | reverse complement strand
GAGTTCCACTGCATTGGACTGCCCCACAACCAGAATGGTATTGGACAAGCAAGCCGCTTGTGCAGATGTTGAAGCCACTAACAACAAAAATAGTATTTTTTTCATGTTCAATTCTCCTGGGGATTAATTGCTGATAATGGCCCAATGAGTGTGTTATTTTGCAGCCATAACAGTTGACTAAAAATTAGTCCAGAAAACACCCACCAAAACTTACCACAACATGCCCTCCAAAGCTGTAGTATTTCTTGTCTTTTGCGGCACAACAGCTACCCGGCATTCGATTTTTTGTCTAACAAATTGATTTTATGTTTGAAATTAAAAACTTTGGTATGGTTAAAATCAATGGATCAGATAAATCTAACAACCCAATATATCAATAATTCCTTAAAAAATCTGTGAAATAGTTCACAGATAAAATTTAAAGAAAGTAGTAAACTTTTTAAAAAATAAGCGCAATGTTCGACTTTTTTGTAAATTTTTTAGCAATAAAAGTCAGCATATCAAAGTCAAACATTGCGTTGCACGGGCTGTAATAACCTCAAAACATTGCTAGGAGATAAAGATGAAACTTCGCCGTTCGTTCTCGCACCCTTCTGTCTGTCTGCTGGCTTTATCGATATGCGCAGCGTCAGTTACCGAAGCTGCCACCAATAAAAAACCTGTTGCCAAGGCCGGTTCTGACCAAACAGTCGGCTTTTCGTTTCCTGTCGCTCTGAACGGTTCGCAGAGCATTGATTCTGATGGTACCATCAAAAGATACCGGTGGAGCCAAATTAATGGCCCCAAAGTTTTCTTGGCAAATCCTTTATCCGCAAAACCCTCATTCACAAGTCCGCCCAAACTGAATAACCAAAAACCGCTGGCGCTGATTTTTAGGCTCACGGTAACCGACAACCAAAAAGCGGTTGCCAGTGATAACGTCGTGATTCACGTAGTCACCGGAAAACTTAACGATACCGGTATCGCCAACTGCTCAAACGGAGGAGCAAATGGTCTTCGCTGCCCAGTTGCTGATTATTTGGGTCAAGATGCAGAATCTGGGCGAGATGATACCAATTACTATAATGAGGATGGCATCGCTGGCTTCAGCTTCACCAAAATTAGCAACGCCGGTAAGACACTACCGGTCAAATCCGGGGCCTGGAATTGCGTAAAAGACAATATTACCGGCTTGATGTGGGAAGTAAAAACTGGCGATGGGGGCTTACACCATTATGCTTGGAGCTACACATGGTACGAACCGGACAGTACCAAAAACGGCGGTGCTGCAGGCACACAAAACGGCGGTATTTGCAGTGACAAAAAAAATCCGCCAGCCAGTGCCTGCGATACTGATGCCTATGTAAAAGCGGTGAATGCAGCAGGCTGGTGCGGTGCGAAAGATTGGCGTATGCCGACCAAAGAGGAACTGCATTCTATTGTCAGTTATGCGGATGATTATTATGAACGGGCAATTGATCCTGCGTACTTTCCATCTGCGGCAGGCAGGTCGTTGTGGTCGGCGTCCCCTTATGCCGCCAATCCCGGCCATGTCTGGTACGTTGGCTTCGACTTTGGCTATGGCTACTGGGCGAGTAAAGACAGCAAGAATCAGGTTATGTTAGTGCGTGGTGGGCAATGATAAGGTGGCTTTAAAAGCCCATTGTTTCCCGATGAATCATCAAACCCGGAGTAGAATTATGTGCAAACAAACGAAAACAGCCGTATTGACCTGTCTTTTGGCACTGCTGTTGCCCTCTGTAAACGAAGCGTCTCAAATCTGTAAAGCGGCGAGCATCCCTGCCACCAGTCCTACCAACCAATTCACTGACAACAAGAACGGTACGGTGACGAGCAATAAGACCGGTTTGATGTGGAAAAAATGCAGCGAAGGCCAGGTTTGGAATAAAGGCGATGGTAGTTGTAGCGGCAGTACGGCTCATTTCAGTTGGCAAACTGCGTTAGACCAGGCCAAAATAGCCAATAGCAAAAAGGGGTTTGCGGGAAGGACCGACTGGCGTTTACCTAACGTGAAGGAACTCGCTTCGATTGTTGAGGAGCAATGCTACAATCCGGCCATTAATCTGACTGTGTTTCCAGCCACTCCCTCTACGTGGTTTTGGTCGTCATCTCCGGGTGATCACATTGATGGTCGCTATGCGTGGGGCATCGGCTTTAAGAGCGGTGGTGACGACTGGGACTATAAGATCGCCTACGACGGCCGGGTTCGACTGGTACGCAGCGGACTGTGACTTTGGCTTTATAACGCAGGCTTGTGAGCCTGTATTCTGAATGCGGCTTGCGCTACGAAACATTTATAAAACCGTTTGGGTATCAATCCAAACGGTTTTTTAGTTTGGCAACTGTATCACCCATCCTCGTATTTTAGAAGATTTCTAAAATCACACAAAAATTAACCAGCTCATAGTTTTTTCATATTTTTTCGTTACTTATCATTATTGATTAATGGAACGAATAAATAAGACCAAGGTCTAGTTTTCGTCAAGAACTGAAGTTATTCCAGCTTTTCCTGTTAGGTTACAACATCTTTACAAGGGGTAAATCATGAAAAACACAGACACTATCGCCACTGAATTAAAGCATGTGCAACAACAACTGCAGGGTTATCTGCAAAAGCATTGGCGATTGTTTTTATTTGAAGGCATTGCTTTCATTATTCTTGGCATTGCTGCCATTATCATCCCTCAGTTTTTTAGCGTGGTCATCGTCCTTTTC